>NZ_JBWKJV010000004.1:246066-388131 GCF_056432045.1 Streptomyces sp. NPDC045701
AGCTTGCGCAGCTCATTCCTTTCTCCCCCCCCCCCCCCCCCTTCCTCCCCCCCCCCCCCCCCCCCCCCCCCCCCCCCCCCCCCCCTCCCCCCCCCCCCCCCCCCCGGCCGTCAGGGTGACGGTGCGGCGGCGACATGGAGCACGGCGTCGCAGTGTCCGATCGTCGCGGCGTCGAGCGGGAAGTACCCCTGTTCGGGACGGACGTCCGTCCGGACGGCGGGTGCCGTGTCGCCCAGGGCGGCGACGAGCCGGCGTGCGTCGAACAGGGCGCACTCCCGCGCGGCCGGCCGCAGCGCGTCCTCGTAGGTGCCCGCCGGAGGTTCCCCCAGCCCCAGCGTGGCGCTCGTACCGAGGCTGCCGGCGATGAAGGCGTAGCCGTCGCCCAGCAGGGCGGCGGCGTTGGCCCCCGCGCTGAACCAGGAGATGTCCGTGCCGGCCATGGCCATCGCGCTGGGATTCCGCTGGAGGTGGAGGTTGTGGGAGAACACCAGCGTCGGGCCGCGGCGCCGCTCGCGGGCCCGGACGTCCATCAGATTCTCGACCATCAGGGCGTCCCGGACGGCGCAGATACGGGCCAGGCGCTCAGCCGGCGCCGTCCGGTCGGCGAGCTGCGCGTGGTACCGCAGCAGGCCGAGCGCGGCCCGCCCGTGCGTCTCGGCCTGCCGCCATGCGGCGAGCGAGGTGGCCGCGACCAGCCGCGGCACCTGGGCGTGCAGGGTGGTCAGCAGGTCGTCGGTGACGACCCGCAGCGCCGAGGCCTCCGCGGAGGCACCGGGGGAGCGCTCGGCGGCCAGCACCGCCTCGGTGGAGCTCCAGCGCTCCTCGTCCCCGAGGAGCCCGTCCAGGTCCGCGCGGCCGTGCAGGAACGCGTCCGGCCCCAGGTGCTCGGCCAGGTAGCCGTGCAGGTGCCGCAGATAGCGGCCGGGGCTCGGCGCGCTCATCGTCTCCGTGGGCGCGTCGAAGCCGTGGAACGCCACCTGTTCAGCGGCGGGCCGGCCCTCGTTGTACGCGCGCAGCCAGGCCACCAGTTCGCGGTTGGCGGCCATGAGGCCGAAGTCGTGGCTGAAGCCCTCGGTCATGGCCCGGTCGAGTGTTCCGGCTCCGTCCCGGACGAACGCGTCGACCCGGAGTGCGGCGATCCGGTCGGACTCCACCGCGACGGACCGGTAGCCGTGCTCCACCAGCACCCGCAGCATGCGGTTGCGCAGGTACCCGAAGGCCGGTTCGAAGTGCGTCGGCTCGCCGAACGCCAGCAGCTCCGGCGGGGCGTCGTGGGTCTCGAAGAAGGCGGCCAGTGCCGCCGCGAGCCCTTGGCCGTCGTCGGGGCCGAACGCCCCGTGGACGGCGGAGGCCATGGAGGAGGTCGAAGTCATGACCTTCACCGTATCGTTGAACCGACGGTGTAAGGTCGAGCGGAATTTCCGCCGACTGCGACGGGAGAAAACGCCGTGAACCCTCAAACGGCCGTGCAGGTCACGGGTGAGCGGTACCGCCCCGTCCACCTCGCCCGCGAGCACGGAATCTCCACCCAGGCGGTACGCAACTACGAGCGCGACGGCCTGCTCCCGCCGGCCGCTCGCACCCCCGGCGGCTACCGCGACTACTCCGACGTGCACCGCCAGGCGCTGCGCACCTACCTCGCCCTCGTCCCCGCGCACGGCCACGCGGCCGGTGGCGAGATCATGCGGGCGGTCAACCGGGACGACCTGGACTCCGCGCTCCGGACCGTCGACCGCGGACACGCCCAGTTGCTGCGCGACCGCGAGACGCTCGACGCCGTCGAAGCGACCGCCGAAGCCCTCGTCCGGGCCCCGGCCGGAGGGCTCCCTGACCGCCCCCTGACGATCGGGCACCTCGCCCACCGGCTCGGCGTCTCTCCGGCGACCCTGCGGAAATGGGAGCGGGCCGGGATCCTCCTGCCCGCACGGGACCCCGGCACCGGACACCGCCAGTACACGCCGGGCGACGTACGCGACGCCGAACTCGCCCATCTGCTCCGGCGCGGCGGCTACCCGCTCGGCCACATCACCACCGTCATCCAGCAGGTCCGTGGCGCCGGCGGCGCGGAGCCGCTCGCCCGCTCGCTCGACGACTGGCGGCGGCGGCTCACCGACCGCGGCCGGGCCATGCTGACCGCCGCCGGAGCGCTCGCCGCGTACCTCCGCGTGCTCGACGCCGCGCGCCACGGCGACTCCTGACCCACCGGCGATGCGCCCGGCCGTCATCCTGCTCCCGGCCCGACTGCTCGACCAGGCCGGCGGCGGGTTCCTGCCGCAGAGCGCGCTCGCCGCCGCCGGGGGACGCATCACCGCTCCCGGTGACGCCAGCGGCGTCCTCCCGCTCGGCGGCGCCTCGACCACGGTGATCGGCCTCGTAGGCGCGGTCGTCACCCCCGGGCCGGTCGACGGGCACCTCCACCGCTCTCCGGGAGGCCGATCCGCCCAACAGTCCCGACCTGTCCCGCCGCACCGGCGTGGAGCAGGTCCGCTCGGCGCTCGCCCGCGCGGTGCGGGACCGAACTCCCGCGACCGCCGAACCTGCTGACCGTCCTCGACGGCACCCCCCCCGCCCACCGCGACCCCGCCTCTGACCGCCCGACGGCCCCCGGCAGGCCGGCCCCCCTCGACAGGCGCGGCGCGGGTGGTACGGAACCAGGAGCCCGGATGACCCGTGCCGCAGTGCGCGTAGGACCCGTCCGACCACGGGGGTCGTGTTCTTCGGCACACCGCGCGCGGGCTTCCGCTCACCTCGCGCTCACCGTGCGGGCGTCCGACGCCGTCGATTCCGGGACCGGGAGCAGGATCATCCGCGCATCCGCGGCATCCAGGGAGACCGCAGAGGGGTCATCCCGGTTGAGGCGGGTGGGGCGTACAACTGTTCCCGTGGCTCGTGAGTCTGGGATGCCGAAAGTCAGCCATCCGCACGGTCCTGGGGGACTCATGGAAGAGCGACACAAGGCGGCACCGGCGGTCCCATCACCGCCGGTGCCCGCGTACAGCACGGGGAAGCCGGACGGTCCGCCGGACGGGGGCGGGGACGGAGGTGGCAGTGGAGCCGGGGGAACGCGGGCGCAGGCGGCGGGCTCCGGGCGACGGGGCCGGACCGGCGTGGTGTGCGCGACGGCCGCCGTCATCGGTACCGTCGTGGGGGCGGTGGTCGGGTACGGCGTGCAGGCGCAGCGCCCGCCCGACCCCTTGCCCCCGTTGGCCCAGCCGAACCTGGCCCACCCGTCCGCACCTTCGCCCGGGGGCGCGCGACCGAGGCCGCTCACCGTCGCGGAGGACCGGAGCCTCAAGACCGCCGGCGACCTGCGGAAACTGCTGATCGGCAAGCCGAGGGGCGCGAGGCAGGCCGTGGTGCCCGTGTTCCGGGGAGGCGTTCCGCCCGCCGACGGCTGGCTGACCCCGGACGGTTACGCGCGCGAGTACCTAGACGAGGACGCGACGTTGCGGTTCTTCCTTCGGCAGGGCATCCGACGTGTGGCCGCCGCGGACTGGGTGGGCAGCGGCCCCGGCGAGCAGGTCGCGGTCCGGCTGGTGCAGTTCCGCCCGGACGTGTCGGACGGGGCTGTCCGGTACGCGGAGTCCCAAATGGAGTACGTGCCCGCGTCCCGGGGCGCCGGCAACCCGGGGCATCCGATCGACGGCAGCTCGAACGGGCGTTACTTCGTCTACTCCACCGAAAGCGTCTCCGGCCGTGGTGGCAGCTATCACGCGCGCGCTCGGGTACCGCGGTGACGTCATGTTCGATATCCACGTCTTCGACGCCGACCCGATCGACGAGACGGCCATCCGGTCGCTCGCCGAGCGCCAACTGGAGCGCCTGTGAACATCACCGACACGCCACCGCGCCGGCTCAAGCACCGCGTCACGCGGTACCTCCCGGTCCTGCTCGCCCTCGCCGTGACCGGCGGTGGCCTGGTCTGCGTCCGTGTGCTGTCCGAAGGCGCCGAGCGAACGGTGCCCACGGCCTACTGGCCCGCCGAGAGCCCGGTCCCACCGGCGCCCTCGGGACCGTCGGCCGATCGCCCACCCGCCGGGCGAACCGACACGGCCCTCAGCCGCATGCTCCTCCCGGTACCCGACGGCTACCGGCTCGGGCCGGACATCGACGAACACGGCAACGACGCCGCATTGAACGGCGTCCAGGCCGCCGCGCTGCTGAGGGCACGGGCGGGTGGGGATCTCACCGGCGCTGAGCGCCGCGAACGCGACGCGCACTACCGGAAGCTGCGGCTCAAGGGGATCGCCATGCGTTCCTACACCAATGACACCGGCGACCTTGTGATGGAGACGATGATCTTCCGGATGGGTAACCGGCAGGGCGTGCGGGAAACGTACGCACTGCAGACCGGACTCTACGAAACCCTCGACGTCTTCCGCCCCGCGCCGAAGGTGGGCGGCCCGTACACGGCGGCTTGTTACCTCCGGCAGGAGCACAAGGGTTCCCAGCTCGACAGCATGGTGTGTGTCGCCGCCCACGGCGAGCTGCTGCTCAACATGCGGGCGTACGGGGCGAAGCCCCTGGCCGTCACAACGGCCGTCAAGCTGCTCGAAGAGCAGCTCGGCCACATCGCGTCCCCGGCGGTGGCCGCATGACCGGCCGCCCCATGGCAGCCCGGCCCGAGCCGGAATCACCGACCGCGTCAGCCGCCGTTCAGGAAGCCGCGCGGCGTGTCGGCCGCCAGGTCCCCCGGGCCGTGACCCGGTGGGTCGCCGCCGTTCTCGTTCTCGCCGGCACGGCCACCACGGCCGCACTCGTACTCACCACTCTCGACCGGTCCGACCTGCCCGGCCTCGCCACCAGGAGCGACGGACGGTGGGACTTCCCCCCACTGGCCGCCCCCGCCCTCCCTGCCGGGTCCCCTCCACCCTTCGCCGAGGAGAACGAGGCCGGCGTCCACCACGCGGACCTGCGCGCACTCGTCCTCCCGGCGCCCGCCGGCGCGACTCCCGACGCGGAGCTCGACGGGGGATGGACGACCATCGACCGGTACGTCGCGGAGTACGACACGGCCTCGCGGGCGTCCCTGCGACAGCACCTGAACGACTCAGCGCTGCGACACATCGCCGCCCGGGGCTGGACGATGCCCGACGGCACCGAGGCCCGGGTCTACCTGCTGCGCTTCACCACCGGCAACCACGCCCAACGCTTCGTCGAGGACGAGCTGAAGCTGCTGAGCGGCCAGTCCGTGACCGTACCGTTGAACGGGGCTGGCGACAGTGCGATCGATGGCGACTGGGACAGCTCGGGCGCGCCCCGGGACGTACAGCAGTACGTCTTCGTGGAGCGGCAACCGTATGGTGCGCAACAGATCCGCCACGCCTACCTGCCGCTGGGCGACACCGTGGTGTTCCTCCGCCATGAGAACAGGGGCGAGGTGAAGGCGATCCCCTTCCACCAGTCGATGATCCTCCAGACGCAACTGCTGACCTAGGGCGCTTCTTCCGGACCTTGGTGCGGGCGGACTTCGCACGCTGCAGCCCGCGCACATATTGGCGGGATGGACGAGCCGAGGCGAATGGCCGGGTGTGGAGCAACGAGGTCCGAGCACATCCGACAGCTGAGCTGGATCGGGACGCCCCGTTCGTGAAGCCGGTCGCCCTGTTGGCGGTGGCCGACGAGTGCGCCGTCGACGGTGAGCCGCCCACCGTCGGCCTTCTCCAGGTGGTTGATGCAGCGCAGGAAGGTGCACTTGCCGGACCCCGAGGGGCCGAGAAGCCAGCGGACCTGTCCGCGCTCCACGGCAAGGTCGATGCCCTTGGGGACCTCGAGTCCGCCGAAGTTCTTGCGGACACCTTTGGCGCGCACCATGGGGGTGCTCTTCGGTTCTGCTCCTTGCTGTCATTGCCGATCCGTTCCGTGGTTCCGCCGAGGAGGCGGCGGAACGGAGAGACGTGGCCGGCGCGGGTGATGCCGCGCCCGTCACGTCGTTCCAGCCACGCCTGGGGTATGCCGAGGAGGGTGACGAGGGCGAGACACCAGATGCTGGCCCCGACCAGCAGGCGACGCCATGCAGAACGCCACCGCACACGACATCGCGCACGACACCGCTCACGCCGACGTCCAGAGGATCGCCTTCCCCGGGCTCGGCGCGATGGGACTGCCCATGACCCGCCGCCTCCTCGACGCCGGCCACTCGCTCACCGTCTGGAACCGCACGCCCGGCAAGGCCGACGGCCTCGTCGCGGCCGGCGATGTGCGCGTGCCACGCCCGCCGAGGCCGTCGCCGACGCCGACGTCGTCTTCACCATGCCGGCCGACCCGGCCGCCGCCCTCGCCGACACCATGATCCCGGCGCTGTGCCCCGGCTCCCATTGGATCGACACCTTTTGACCGTCGGCCCCGGCACCGTGCGCGAACTCGCCGGCCGGCTCCCCGAGGGCGTCACCCTCGTCGACGCGCCCGTCATGGGCGGCGTCGACCGGGCCGCCACCGGCGACCTGCTCGTCCTCGCGGGCGGCGACACCACCCCCGTCGCCGGCGTCCTCGACCGGCTCGGCACCGTCACCGCCTGCGGATGACCCGGCACCGGCGCCGCCCCCAAGCTCGTCCTCATCAACGCCGTCATCGGAGGCGTCACCCTGATCGGCGAGGCGCTCACCCTCGCGGACTCCCTCGGCCTGCCCCGCGACCTCGCCCTGCGCACCCTCGGCGCGGGCGCCGCCGTCGGCCGCGCCCACCGCGACCGGCGTCCACCTCCCCGTCGCCTTGTCCGCGAAGGACATGGCCCTGGCGACCGGCGCCTCCACGGCGGAACTCCCCGTCCTGGAAGCCGTCCACGCGGCCCCGACCGCCGACTCGGCCCTCCGGGGTGAGGACCCCGTGGGCCGTGGCGCGCTGAGCGGCAGCGGGCGGCGGAGCGGAGCCGGCTCGGGACGCGGGGCGCCGAACGAGTGGACTCGCCGGGGCCCGGTCGGGCGGTCTGCCGTTCGCGCCGCGTCTGGTGCTGATCTGTCGCCGTCCGCGTCCATGACCTGGAAGAGGCGCCCCCACCATGAGACGAACCTCTCCCCGCCGACTGCTCGCCGCGACGCTGCTCGCGGCGTCCGTGCTGGCCCCGCTGGCCACCGTTCCCGCCACGGCCGTCCCCACCCCGCACGCCCCCGCCACGGCCGCCGGTCCGCGCGACGGCGACGACTGCCCCGCCGACGGCTTCGGCCCCGAGCTGACCGCCCGGCTCGACAAGACCGTCGAGGACGTCCGCAAGCAGGCCCGCGTCCCCGGACTCGTCGTCGGCCTGTGGATGCCGGGCAAGGGCTGCTACGTCCGCGCGACCGGCGTCGCAGACAAGAACACCGGCCGGCCGATGTTCGCCGACACCTACGTCCGCATCGGCAGCGAGACCAAGACCTTCACCGTCACCGCGCTCCTCCAGCTCGTCGACGAGGGCAAGGTCAGGCTCGACGACCCGATCGACGACTACATCCGAGGGGTCCCGAACGGCGAGAAGATCACGCTGCGCCACCTCGCCGGGATGCGCAGCGGCCTGTTCCCGTACACCGCCGACCCCGACTTCGACCACGACCTGCTGAGCGAGCCGAAGCGCCCGTTCAACCCGTGGGAGGTCCTCTCCTACGGCTACCGGCACCCGAACACCTTCGCGCCGGGCGCGACGTTCCAGTACTCCAACTCCAACCTCGTACTGCTCGGCCTGGTCGTCGAGAAGGTGACGGGAAAGCGGCTCGCCGATGTCATCCACGAGAGGGTGGTCCGCCCGGCCGGTCTGCGCCGAACATTCCTCCCCGAGGGGTCTGAGTTCCCCGTGCCCCACGCGCACGGATACACCGACCAGACGCTGACCGGCGCCGTCGCGGACGCCACCGACTGGAACCCCAGCTGGGCCTGGGCGGCAGGCGGCATGATCTCCAACCTCCAGGACCTGCGCCGCTGGGCCCCCGTCCTCGCCACCGGGAAGCTGCTCAGCGTCGGGACCCAGGCGCAGCGTCTCAAGGTGCTGCCGACCGGCTTCCCCGGCACCGACTACGGCCTCGGCATCCTGCGGACCAACGGCTGGATCGGGCACAACGGCTCCCTGCCCGGGTATGAGACCGTGACCGTCTACCTGCCCTCGCAGAAGGCCACCCTGGTCCTCATCCTGAACACCGACGCCCTCGTCGACGGCCAGGAGCCGTCGACTCTCGTCGCCCGCGCCGTCACGTCCGTCGTCACACCGCGCAACGTGTACGCCGGAGGGATCACCCCGCGCGACAAGTCCTAGGCGGTTTATTCGCGGTGCCGCAGGGTGGTGGGGGGCTATCCTGCGCGCCGTGATCAACTGGAACCAGATCGAAGCCGCTGACTGCGCGGTGCCGGCCGACCGCGCTATGGACGGTATGGTGCGGATGCTCTCCGACGCCCTTGCGGATCCCGATCCTCAGATCCGGGACGGAGCGCCTCATTCCGTCCTCTCGGCCTGGATAGAACGCGGGGTGATCGACGAGCCCCGGCGGCTGGCGCTCGGGGACGAGATGGCCGCCCGCTTCACCGCCCCGCAGGTCCAGGCCCGCACGTTCGCACCTCTGGTGCTCGACATGCTCGTGACCAGAGGGGACTTCAAGGCCGACTGGGTGGACGCCTTCGAGCGGTGGTACCCGGGCGAGACGGACCTGCGCGGCTACGACGAGAAGCTCGGCTGGCTCCACGCGGTCGCGCACGGCGCGGACCTGCTGAACCGGTTCGGCTGCCATCCCGAGGTGGATCCAGTGCGGATGCTGGACCTCGCCACCGCGCGGCTGACGGCGCCCACCAGCCAGGTATGGGACCAACTGGAGGACGACCGGCTGGCCAGGGCACTCGCCCGGGTGCTCACCCGGTCCGACATGAGCGAGTACGACGCGACCGCATGGCTGGAGCCGGTCGCCGCCGTCTTCGGCTCCGCCCAGATCCCGACACCGGTCCCCGCACACCTCACCAACTGCCTGCGCACGCTGCGCATGCTCTACCTCTTCGCGGACCGGGGTGTGCGGCCGAACCCCGAGTCGGAACCGGTAACCCTTCACCACCGGGAGGCGGTCAAGGCCGCGCTGGCCGAGACCCTCGACCGGATCATCAAGCGCTGAGCCGGGAAGGGGAGGCGCGGTAACGGTATCCGGCCGGCCCAGTCGGCCAGTTCCGACCGCTTCACCGTCGGTCTCGACATGCCGCCCGGCGCTGGGGTGAAGTCGATGATCCAGTGAGTGTCGAACCGGAAGTCGGTGTCCGCCGCGAGGAGACGTAGCGCCCTCTTCACCGGCGGCAGCGGCACGTACGGGAACATCGCCTGCGGGCGGGAGCGGACGAAGCGCAGCCACCTGGACTCCGAGGCGAAGCCCAGCGTCGCCCGGGCGACAGCGAGGCAGACGAGCTCGGAGTCCGTCAGCCGCGGTGGACGGCCCAGCCATTGGGTGTCTGCGACCTCGTCGTCGATCCGCGCGTACAGTGCGGTCAGCAAGGCGTTCAGGTCATCCGTCACACATCGGTCCGCGCCCGGTGGTACGGCCGTACCTCTCGCCGAGGCTCGACGGGTCCGACGCCCGGCGGTGAACCTCCGCCCGCCCGGCGACGCGACGCCGGGGTGAGGCGGGCTCGGGGAGCGGCGAGCCGAGGTGTGCGGCGACGCGCCGGCGCAGCAGGAGGTAGTCCTCCCAGCGGCGGGGGACGGGCCCCGGCGGACGTACGACGACCCGGGCGGCCGTGATGGTCTGCCCGGCCCGGAACTGCTCACGCGTCAGGTCGAGTTCCACCCCGCTGGGCAGCCGGTTCCACCAGTGGAAACCCCGCCGCGTCTCGCCGAGGTGGACCTCTCCGACCACCAGGTCGCCATTGAAGACGTCGTTGACGAGCAAGGCGGTTATGTCGCAGTGCCCCCAGGCCGGATTGCCGGGCCGCCAGTCGGGCCGGTCGTCGGGAGAGCAGGTGTCGGCAGCCCAGCCGGCTCGCAGGGCTCTGTCGAGGTCGTGCAGACTCCACGTGGCCATGTCGCCAGCATGGCATCCGGCACCGACAACCCGGCCGGCAGCCGGACGGCGCAATGCCGGACGGGGCGTAAACCGGGTGCGGGGCGGGCCGGAGTCGGGCAACATCCGGAGAGGGACGGGCCATTGCGAAGGGGGGCGCCGTGAAGACGACCCAGGCGTCGGGGCCGGCCGCGATCGACGGCGACATATTGCGCCGGCTCGACAAGGCGGTGCGCACCGGAGCGCTCGTGCGTGTCCACCGGTCGATTCCCCGCGCCGACCGACTCGAAGGCTTCGTCCTGGGCGTCGACACCGGGTGGACGCTGCTCGCCCACTGTACGGACATCCAGCTCGACGGGTGGACCGCTGTCCGGACGGCCGACATCGTCAAGGTGCGCCGCCGGGGTGACGACACGTGCCTCACCATCAGGGCCCTGCGCCGGCGAGGTCAGTGGCCGGTGCGCCCGCCCGCCCCCGCCGTCCGGCTGGACGCGCTGCCCGCGCTGGCGGAAAGCGCCTGTGGCGGCTTCGGGCTGATCTCGCTGCACGTCGAACGACACATGCCGGACGTCTGCCACATCGGCGCCCTGACGGAACTGCGGCGCGCGTCGTTGCGGCTGCGCGAGGTGGACACGGAGGCCCGATGGCGGGACGGTGTCTCCGCGTTCCGCTTCAAGGACATCACGCGGGTGGGGTTCGGCGGCCGGTACGAAGCGACCTTGCGGGAGTTCGCCGGTCCGCGTCCCTGAGCGCCGGTCACCCCCGGAAAGACGGGGTGCTCCCGCTGCCCGGGAGATCGGCGTACGACGACCTCCCGGGCGCGCGCCATCGTTCAGACGGCCAGGCAGCCCGCGCCCGGGACCTCCGACGGCAGGGCCGGCGACGCCGGGTCGACGAGCGTGGTCAGATCGGTCGCACTCGTGGTGAGGCAGCTGAGGGCGGCGACGGGGTCGGGTACGGCCACTGCCGCGGAGGTGATGGCGCCGTACCCGAGGAACGCGACGGTTCCGAGGACGACGGCCGCGATGCGACGCATGCGGGTTCCTTCCTGAAGCGGGGGTGCAGTCGTGCGGTTGGGCGGCTCGCCGGATGGGGCGAGTCGGCCACTGGCTACCCACACCGCTCCCGCGCGTACGCCTCCGTCACCCGTACGGGGACGACGAAACGATCCACCGCCGGGGAACGGTCCGCGCGAGCCCGGCGCCTTCGAGGGAGCGGGCTCCTGGTGGCGGGCCGGCCGTCTTGGTGTCGCTGACGGCGAGGACCGCCACGGGGATCACGTCGTGGTGTCGGGATTCCCGGGGGACCGGGTAGGACGTCCGGGCCACCGGGAAGAGCCGGGCGACCGCCGTCCAAGGGGGTGAGGGGGGAGTGCGCGGTGGCGTGGCGCCCGCCGGACCGGCCCGGCGCCGGTGAACCTGAGTGCCACTGGCACCACCGTCCCGCCGACGACCGGCAGGAGCCGCCGGACCGCCCGTCGCCGCCCCGTGCGACCGGACGCGGCCGTGTGGTGCGCGTGACGACATCGGGAGGCAGCCGTGGTGGCGAAGAGGAGGCGGAGCACGCCGGAGGCGGCTCCCTCACGGCGGGGGCTGCTCACCGCCGGGGCGCTGGCACCCGTCCTGGCCGGAGCCGGACAGCCCGCGGCCCAGGCCCACGGGCGGGCGCCCGCCGCGCCGCTGCGACCGCTGGTCACGGACATGGCCCACTGGCGTGGTGTCGCCGACGCTCTCGGCGCGCCGGGACGACTGGCGGGCGGCGGCACCGTGTTCCGGGTCACCTTCCCCCGCCCGGACCTGCACGTCTCGTGCTACGGCGTCGAGGGCCTGCCGGTCGCCTCGTACGCGGCGTTCGCCCGCTACCCGGACGGCAGGACGATGCTCATGGGCGACGTCGTGGCCACGGAACCCGAACTCCAGCGGGTCACCGACGCCCTACAGGCCCACCGCCTGGAGCAGACCGCCATCCACAAGCACCTGCCGGCCCACAGACCACCGTTGTGGTGGACGCACCTGCACGGCCTGTCGTCCGACGCCGTGGCATCGGCGCGCGCCATGCGCGCCGCGCTGGACGCCACCGCCACCCCCGCCCCCCGTCCCCCGGCCGCCGAAGCACCGGTGGACCTCGACACCGCCGCCATCGACGCGGCCCTCGGCGCCCGGGGTACGGGCGAGAACGGCTACCGCTTCTCCTTCGCCCGCCGGGAGACCGTCACCGACCACCACTACGTCGTCCCCCCGGAGATGGGCGTCACCACCGCGATCACGTTCCAGCCCGTGGGTGGCGGCCGGGCCGCCGTGTCCGGCGACTTCGTCATGACGGCCGGCGAGGTCCAGGCGGTCATCGCCACGCTGCGGCGGGGCGGAGTTGATGTGGTCGAGCTGCACAACCACGCCCTGCGCGACGAGCCCCGTCTCTTCTACCTGCACTTCTGGGCCGTCGGCGACGCGGTGCGGCTGGCGCACACCCTTCAGCGGGCCAAAGCCGCCACGAACCTGGCGGTCGGCGCCTGAGCGCGCCGACAGTGCTTGCCCGCCACCGGCACGCGGTGCCGGCGTGCGACACACCCGGGCGTGACGGCGGTGCCGCAGCCGACTGGGAGTTCGGCTGCGGCACTCCCACACACCAGGCGCGGCGGAGTGGACCGGCCTGCCGACACCGCGCCTGCCCGGACCGGCCGTCGGCATGCTGCGCCGATCGGGTGATCGTCGTTGTACGCGCCACCGGCTGACCGTCCGGCGGGTTCCGGCCGGGGGAGGGGGCCGAGGGGGCCGGGGGCGAACGCGCACGTTAGCGGCTGGGTTCACGGGGCACCTGTCATTGCGCCCGGGCCGTCCCTTGGGAGCCCGGGAACCTGAAGGCAAGGACATAGGGAGGCTGCGGTATGACTACGGCTCGCGAGATCATGACCGAAGGCGCCGAGTGTGTCGGTGCCGAGGAGACGGTGCTCGACGCCGCGAAGAAGATGACCGAACTGGGCGTCGGCGCGCTGCCCATCTGCGGCACGGACGACAAGCTCAAGGGCATGCTCACCGACCGCGACATCGTGGTGAAGGTGCTCGGCGTGGGCAAGGACCCGGCTCAGGTCAAGGCCGGCGACTTGGCCCAGGGTGAGGCGGTCACCATCGGTGCCGACGACGAGGCCGAGGAGATCCTGCGCACCATGACCTCGCACAAGGTGCGCCGTCTTCCGGTGATCGACGGCCACCGCCTGGTCGGCATCGTGGCTCAGGCCGATGTCGCCAAGGCCCTGCCGGACCCGAAGGCCGGCGACCTGCTCGAGGCGCTGTCCACCGACTGACCGCCCCGGCGGGGCCGGGCCGGGTCGCCACGTGCCACCGGAGCCGGTGAGTCCGCTGGGGCCCGCCCGCTCCGGGGCCGGGCCCCGCGGACACCGGCGCTCCGGTCGGCTGCCGGGGACGCCGTGCACGCGGGCGGACCGACACCGGAGCCGACGGCCGGCGCGGCGATGGGTGCGCGGGGTTCCGGGACCCCGCCGAGGCGCCGGCCGGTCGTCAGCGCCAACCGAACCCATGATCGCCCGACCGCGGCCGGTCGTCAGCGCCAGCCGAAACGGCGGTCCACCACCGCCGCGAACTCCTCCAGTGTCAGTACCGTGTCCCCGTTCTGGTCCGCGGTGTCGAACAGCGCCGAGGAGTGGTCGCCGTCTCCCAGACCCCAGATCGGAATGTCCCCCGCCGCGGCCAGGGACGGGCCCTTGGTCCGCAGAGCGGTGATCACTTCCTCGCGGGTGAGTGTCCCGTTCTCGTCGAGGTCGAGCGCCCTGAAGAGCTTGCGGGCCTTTTCGCTGATCACGTCGTCCGTGTCCCTTTCCCCGGTGAACGGGCCGCTCCACCCGCTCATGGAACACAACGCCATCCGGCCCCCCGCCGGTTCCCGGCCGTGCTCGGCGGGCGCGCTCGGACGGCGCCGGCACCGGCGTACCGGTTGGGGTCTTCGAGACGGTGCCGTGAAGAGGATGCCGAGGCCATCCGAGGACATCCGCACCAGGCGGCGGGGCCCTCACCCGCCGGCGAAGAGGCGGTCCAGGTGCGCGTCCAGCCGCGCGAGCGCTTCCCTCGCCCGTCTGCACGCCCAGCAGCGTGTGTACGCCGTCAGACCGTCCACCAGGCTGATGCATCGCCTCCGTGTGAGGGTCGACCGCCCGCCCCGCGGCCAGTTCGTCCCTCGGTCGGTCCACTCCCGGAACCACCGTTCGTAGCGACGATTCCGCGCTCGCCTCCGGGGCTGAAGCATTTCGGTGCGACGGCCTCGGATCGCGGTGCGCGGACCGCTTCTCACGGTGAGTTCGTCTACGGTTTGACGTCTTTCCCCGTGGTGTATCTCACCGCCTACGGCTTCCTTTGGTCCTTCGTTCTGCGACTGCGGAACCAAAGAACCGGACGACCCGTACGAACAGCCGCCGGTAACCCCGTCGCCATCGCCCGGAGGCGCGGACCGGAGCCGATGCCGGCACCGCACGCGGGCCCCGGCAAGCGTGTCCCACGCCCCGCCGCCCGTTCGCCGGGGGGACTCCCCCGGACCACACCTCGGGTGGGTCAGGCGAGGTGTTGCGCCGCTGCCAGCCGGTGGTAGAGGACGTCGGTCGTGAGCAACTGCGCGTGCGTGCCGGCCGCCCGTACCCGCCCGGCTTCCAGCAGCAGGATCTGATCGGCCGTGGTGACCGTCGACAGCCGGTGGGCGATCACGAGAATCGTGGTGGTGCGGCGGATGTCCGCAAGGGTCTCGTGCAGCGCCGCCTCGTTGGCGGCGTCGAGCTGGGAGGTCGCCTCGTCCAGCAGGAGGAGTCCCGGGCGGCGCAGCAGGGCGCGGGCGATGGCCACCCGCTGCCGTTCCCCACCCGACAGGGTGCTGCCGCGATGGCCGATGGGGGTGTCGAGTCCGTCGGGCAGGCGTGCCACGAGGGAGTCCAGGCGGGTGCGGTGAAGGACGTCGTGCAGCTGCGCCGCATCGGCGTCGGGGGCGCTGAGGAGGAGGTTGTCCCGCAGGGTGCCGGACAGGATCGGTGAGTCCTGCTCGACGTAACCGATGAGTGCGCGCAGCCGGGACAGCGGGAGGCGCGCGATGTCCTGGCCGTCGAGGAGGATGCGGCCACCGTCCGGTTGGTAGAAGCGCTCGAGCAGGGAGAAGACGGTGGTCTTGCCCGCTCCCGACGGGCCGACCAGGGCCGTGGTGGTCCGCGGTGGCACGGTGAAGGTCAGGTCCTCGTGCACGGCCGGGGAGCCGGGGCCGTAGGAGAAGCGCACACCCTGGAAGACGACGCGGGCGGGGCGGCGGGGCCGCGCCGCGCCGGCCGGGGCCGGGGGCGGACCGGCCGGCTCGGTGTCCATGGAGTGGACCTCGCCGATACGCGCGGCGGCGGCCGATCCCGCCTGCAACAGGCCGACCGCCTCGACCAGTTGCCCGACGCGCGGGGCGAGTGCGAAGACGTACAGGAGGAAGGCGACGAGGGTCGACACGGTGATGGCTCCGGTCGCCACTCGCGCTCCGCCCACGCCCAGGACGACGAGGAAGGACAGCTGCACGGCGACGGTGGAGGTGGTGGCCGACAGCGCCTGCCACCGGGCGGCCCGGGTCCCGGCACGACGGGCGTCCTCGGCCGCCTGGTGCAGACCGGCCGTCTCCCGGCCTTCGGCACCCGACGCCTTGATGGTGCGCAGGGCGCCCAGGGTGCGTTCCAGCAGGGAACCCATGCGGCCCACCGCCTCCTGGGCCCGGCGGGCGGCCCGGGCGATGTGGGGGACGGCCACGGCGACGGCCGCGCCGATGAGCGCGATGGTGACCAGCGTGATGCTCAGGAGCACCGGATCAAGGAGCGCCATCAGCAGCAGCGTCGCCACCACGACCACCAGGCCGCTGCCGGCGGAGGCGATCGAGCGGGTGGCGACCTGGCGCAGCACTGTGGTGTCGGACGTCACCCGGGAGATCAGCTCACCCGGCTCGGTGCGGTTGAGTTCGGGCAGCCGCAGGCGCGGCAGGCGCTCGGACAGGCGCCGGCGCGCCGTGCAGGCGACCGACTCGGCGGTGCGCTCCAGCACGTACTGGCCCAGTGCGGCGGTGGCGGCGCCCGCGACGACCAGGGCACTGAGTGCGGCCAGTGCGCCCAGCGCGGGGTGCCCGCGGTCCAGGTCGTCCACCATCCGCTTGGCCACCAGCGGCTGGGCCAGTGCCAGCAGGCTCCCCAGCAGGGACAGACCGCTGCCGAGGAGGAGGCCGGCGCGGTGCGGCCGCAGGTGGGTGAGGACGAGCCAGGGACGCGCCCGTTCGTCGCGCACGGCGGGCGCTCCCCGGCGTACGGCGCGTGCGTCGGCGGCCTGGGAACGTACGCCGCCGGCCGGCGCGGG
The DNA here is from genome assembly GCF_056432045.1 of Streptomyces sp. NPDC045701. Lineage (NCBI taxonomy): Bacteria > Bacillati > Actinomycetota > Actinomycetes > Kitasatosporales > Streptomycetaceae > Streptomyces > Streptomyces sp. NPDC045701. The sequence continues at coordinate 262,370 of NZ_JBWKJV010000004.1, forward strand.
GTTGCTCGGCGCGGGCGGTTTCGGCGGTGCGCCGGGGCCCTCCGCGGCGGGCGACGGCTCCGCGCGGCGGTCCGTGCGCCCGGGCGCGGGTGGCCGGAGGGGAGGCTCCTCGAACTGCGGGGAGGCGGTCACCTGCGCTCAGTCCACCGTGAAGAACCGCTGGAAGTAGTCGGCCGGTGCCCCTTCGCCGACGAGCACCCCCTCGGCCTCCACCCAGGCGTGCGCTGCGAATGGCGGCTGGGTGCGCACACCGACGCACCAGGTCGGCCACTGACCGCGCAGCCGGCACAGCAGCACGGTCGCCAGCGACCGGGGAAGGCAGCCCTGCTGCCCTCCAGCGGCCAGGCTGACGGCCAGGACGGTCTCGCGCGCACGGGCGGCCTCGGCGAGCGTCGCCGGCCGGGCGCCCTTGCGCAACCGCCGCAGTACGTCGCGGATACGGGCGGGGGACCGGCGTGCGAGGACGTGGGCGCAGACGACGACCAGCCGGGTCACCAGCCGCGGGCCGAGCGGAACCGACCGGGGGTCGTACGGGACGACTTGCGAGGTGGACACTGCTCTCTCCCCTTCGGGCACGATGAAGGACAAGGACAAGGACACGGACACCGACACGAGCACGGGCACGGGTGGACGGCGCGGCGGGCGGTCCGGTGGCGCGGGCGGCGGGCCGTGCTCGAAGGCACGGCGGGCGGTTCTCCGTGCTCGCGGCGGACACGGAGGACGCGGCGGGCGCGGGCGTGGCGGGGCCCGGGCTCAGCCCGTCAGCAGCCGGGCGGCGCGCAACTCCTCCAGGATGCGGGCGATGTCCTCCTCGACCTGCTCGGCGCTCACGTCGTACTTGTCGGTGAGCGCTGTCACCGCCTGGTCGGTCGTGGTGCCGTCGAGGAGGGCGCGCACGATCACGGCGGCGGTGGGGTTCAGGGTGTAGTACTCGCCGCTGCTCTGGTCGAGCAGGGCCATCCCGTACTCGGTGTCGGCCGTCACCACGCCGGGGCGCAGGGTCATCGTCATGCGGGGATGCCTCCTGTGTCGGTTCGGGGCCGGCTCCTTCGGCCGGCGGAATTCTCCCGGGTGCGCAGCCAGACCTCGCAGCCGACCGTGGCATGCAGCAGGGCGCTCTCCAGGTCGGCGGCGAGCGGCCGGCGACACCAGGCGCGCAGGGCCTCCACATCGATGAGCCCCAGGTCGTGCAGACGGGCGTCCTCCCACAGGGCGAGCAGGGAGGACCGGTGCCTGCGCAGCCCGGTTTCCTCCTCGAACGCCGCGTGGGCCTTGGTCGTCCGCCGTCGGCTGTCATCGGGCACGACGCCCCGCATGGCCTCCTCGATCAGCGGCTTGTACCGCCAGGGGGTCACACGTTCCTCGGGACGGACCGCGAGTGCCGCCTCGACGAGCAGGTCGTCGTAGTAGGGGGAGGCGAAGGTGACCCCCAGGGGCTCGGACATCTGCCCCACGTGCCGGGCGAAGCGGGCGAGGGAGCGCATCGTGGCCAGCTCGCGGTGCACGCCGTGCCCGCTGCCGAGCGGTTCCGCCTCCCTGGCCTGCGTACGGATGAGATCCCGTACGGCCTCGACGGCCCGGCCGGTGGCCCAGGGGGGCAGCCGTGGCGGGGTGCCCCACTCGAAGAGGGGCACCGACATGGGAGGTTGCGGCAGAGTGAGGTCGCGTGTCACCTGGTCGAGCCAGGCTCCGTAGGAGCGGCCGTCGAGCAACTGGCGCCATGCCGTTCGGCGGGACCACCGGTGTTTGGAGACGAAGCCGCGGGCGTGCCGCCGGCCCGTACGGGGGCGTCGCCGCACCAGGCCGTGGACGTGGGCGCTGGCGCCGCTGAACAGTTCGTCCCCGCCCATTCCGCTCAGGTGCAGCGAGGAGCCGCGCTCCGCGGCCCGCTCGATGATGTACATGCGCCGGTGGCGGTTGACGGCGTACAGCGACGGGGTGTCGAGGTCGTCGTCGAGTTCGTGCACGCCGTCGAAGGTCAGGGGCACGGCGGTCGCGGGCACCACGTGGTGCTCCAGCGGGTCGAGCGCCTCCGCCGTGCGCCGCGCGTAGGTGACGTCGTCACCGAGGACGTCGTGGATGGCGGCGGTGTAGGCGACGATCTCGACTCCCGAGCGGGCGGCGGTGCAGACCACGGCGGTGGAGTCGACGCCGCCCAGGTCGGCGCTGACGGGCTTGCCGCCCGCGACGCGTACGGCGACCGCGTCGGCCAGCCTGTCGCGGACCATCCGGGCGCCCTCGGCCAGCGACAGTTCAGCCGGCGGCGGTGACCAGTGCCGGCTCGTACGGGCGTGCCCGTCGCGGTCGAGCGTCAGGCGGTGGTCGCCCGGCACGACGTCGACGCCGCGCCAGACCGTCTGAGCCGTCAGGGGATGCAGGATTCCGGGGCTGAGCAGCTGGACGGCCAGCCGGCCCTCGTCCAGCTCCGCGCCGACCAGGTCGGCCAGGACGTCGGCGCGGTCGGCCACGACGCACGCGTTGTCCGCACCGCGTGCCCGCGCCACGAAGAGGCTGCGTACGCCGGTGACGGGGCCACGCGCGAGGGTTTCCCCGTCGAAGCTGGCGAGCAGGTGGTGACTGCCGGGCCAGGTGCGGGCGAGCCGCTCGGCAGCCTCGGGCGATCCGGCGCCGGCGGCACGCGCCGCCTCCCGCTCGGTCACCGCGTGCTGTCCCAGCACGCACAACCGGATGCGTCCTCGGGTCGCCGCCGTCATGGCGCCCTCCGGCCAACGCCCCAGCAGCCAGGGCCGGCCCGAGGCGTGCCGGATCTCCCGCGCTGCACCGAGGCGTACCAGCGCGGCCAGGGCCGCGACGGCATCGGTGTCCGGCAGGACCAGGAACCAACTCGCCCCCGTGGGAAATGACATCCCGGTCGTCATGCACAGGCCCCTCTTGGTCGACGCGGTCTCGGCAGCGGTGCGGGGACAAGCGTGGGCGGCGCGAATACGCCGCCCACGCTCCGGGTCCCACGCGCCCCGGGGCGAACCGTCGGAGTTCAGCCCGCCCGGGGCCGTCGGGTGGGCCGGATCAAAGCAGGCTGTGGCCGCCCAGCAGGTCGGGGCTGCCCTGGCCGGCCAGTCCGGTGACCTTCTGGAAGTCGCCGACCTTGGTGAGAGTGGGACGCTCGTAGGCCATCGTCATACCCTTTCGTCGTGGGATGAGCAGGACTGGTGTTGCGTCATGCGTGGGCCGGCGACCCGTCCTGATCGAGCCGGGCGCCGCCGACGCAGTGCACAAAGCTAGGTGGACGCATTTCCTCCGGCAACGGCGCACACAGGCCAATCAGCAAGGCGTTCCCGCAACATTCCGCTCACCTTTCCTGTGCGTACCGCACTACTGCCTGTGCAGTCGGTAATACTCCGAGAGAGCCGGGGTATGAGTGATGCCCTTCCCGAGGGGCGTGCGTATTTCGAGACACGCACGGCAGGTCGTGGGGGCGCGGTTCTCACCGTCCTGCCGTTCGACATGCGATGACGGATCGTTGGGTCGCGCACGTACGGCTCGATTCGGCCAACCCCTGCCCCGCCGTCCTGGAATGCGCGCTTGCGTGCGTCCGGCGGCACGGAAAAAGAGCGAGGACCCGGTCGGCAACGATCTTTCCGCTGTTCGTGGGCGGCCGGGGCCCGGCCCTCACACGGTGACCGCGGCTGCAGCCTCACGGCATGCGGTGACGGTGCCTGTCAGCCGCCGGGAGGCCGGGCACGCCGGGGGCGGCCCGGCCTGTCGCCTGGAGGGTGAGTCGTGCGTACGCGGGGATCAGCACTCCCCGCGCGGGGCGCCGGTCGGTGATCGTCAGGTGGGGGAAGCCGCGCAGCACGTCCACCACCGCCCGGGTCTCCGCCATGGCGAGCGGCATGCCGAGGCAGAAATGCGGCCCCGCTCCGAACCAGAGCCGGCGCAGGTCGGTGGTCTCGGCCGGGTCCCGGTCCGGTGAGAAGGGGCCGTACGCCCCGGTGCACAACAGCGTGGCTATCACCACCCGTTCGCCGGCCTCCACGCGGACGCCGCCGATCCGTCCGGGCCGGGCCGCGCTGCGCAGCATCACCGGAGTCGGGGAGGTCACCCGCAGTGCCTCGTCCACCACGGCGTCGGTGATGGCGTCCGGCCCCCGGCCCGTGTCGTGGGCGAGCGCGACCAGCCGGGGGACGAAGGAGACCAGCGTCTCGGTGCCGGTCAGCAGGAACAGCCCGACCGCCCCTCGCGCCTCGGCTTCATCGAGGCCCAGCGCCCGCAGTCTCCCCGGCACCGTCGACTCGTCGCCGGCCCGCCAGGCCGCCACCGCCGCCTCGCTCAGCCGGACCAACACGGCCCGAGCGCGCTCGGTCTGCCGTCCGCTCAGCGTCGTCCGCCACAGCCGCAGGGACGCCACCACCGCGGCGGCGTCCGTGAAGTCGGGCCCACCGGCGGGGAGTCCGGCCAACTCGCGGATCACCTCCGCGGCCCCGTCCCGGACCACCCGCACCAGGTCCACTCGCTCGCCCGCCGCGAGCCTGCGCCCCAGCCCGTCCAGCGGGGCGCGCAGCACCCGCTCGCAGACGACCGCCACGGCTCCGGGCGTGAACAGCCCCCCGAGCCGCCTGCGCAGCGCGGCGTGCTCGGCGCCGTCCAGGGCGATCAGCACACGTGAGCCGAGCACCGGACCCCACAGGGCGGCCGCCGCGCCCGGCCCCGTCTTGGTGTATCTCTCGGCGTCCGTGAGCACTTCGCGAGCGAGGCGGGGATCGCTCACCACCACCCCGACCCGTGGTACCCGCACCACGGGTCCCCGGGCGGCGACCGCTCGCACCAGGCGGTAGGCCACGGGATGCGCGGCCGTCTGTACCCGTCGCTCCCAGCGCTCCCACTCCTCCATCCGGGCAACCTAGCGCCCTTCATGACCGGAGGCGAACCCCTTCCTGTGTTCCCCGGAGGCACGGCACCCTCGGCGTACGCATGCGAATAGGTGGGAAGCTGCCGGTCCGCCCCTGTGCCCGACCGCGCTTCGCGACCCCCGACCCTGAACGGTGCCCCCGGGCGATGGCCCCGCACCCCTGCTGCGGAGTGCGGGATCGGGCACGCCGGTTGCCGGGCCGCCCTGCCCCATCCCGAACAGGCGGCGACAGCCCGACCCCTGGACCGTCTGAACGGCCGAGCGACCTGAACCCCTTCGCCCCCGCCCTCGCACCCCATCAGCCTCTGACCGCATTGTTGTCAGGGCCGCCGGCTGTGGAAGGTGCGGCGCAGATCACTCACCCAGGCGTCGGGGTTCTCCCAGGGGATGAAGTGGCCTCCGTGGTCGTGCGCGTTGACGTTGACGTGGTTGAACCAGGCGGCCTGCGGGCCGGTCTTGAACGCCCGCACCCGCTCGTCGGCGGTGTGGATGCCGGGCGGGTTCTCGTACGTGACGAAGGTGAGGCCGACCGGGGCCTGCACGACCGGGGTGCGGTCGTGGGCGGGCGCCCACGGGTAGCGGTTGGCGTTGGCGTAGTAGCGCATCGACGTGGCGATGGAGTTGTTCACCCAGTAGATCGTGGCGTGGGTGAGCAGGTCGTCCTTGGTGAAGACGGACTCGACGTCGCCGCCGTTGTCGCTCCAGGCGTTCCACCGCTCCAGCAGCCAGGCGAGCAGTCCGGCGGGTGAGTCGCTCAGCCCGTGGGCCAGAGTGGCGCCGTCGAGCATGTGCACGGCGAGGTGGGGGGCCCAGCGGTGGTCCAGCTCGACGACGCGGGCCCGGACGTCGGCGGGCTGGTCGTCGGAGAGGGGCCGATTCCGCGCGAAGTCCCAGGCCCGGGGGCCGTTGAAGAAGTCGAGCGGCAGCCCCGACCCGATGTGGATGCCGTACAGCTGGTCGGCGTACTTGTGGCCGAGCTGGCTGGAGACGATCCCGCCGATGTCGCAGCCCGCGGCGGCGTACTTCGCGTACCCCAGGGTCTTGGTCATCAGGGTGTGCCAGAGGTCGGCCACCTTCCAGAAGTTGACGTCCGGAAAGCCGGTGAGCGGGCCGGGAAAGCCGAATCCGGGCAGGGACGGCACGATGACGTCGAACGCGTCGGCGGGGTCGCCGCCGAAGGCGGCCGGGTCGGCGAGCGGGTCGATCACCTTCGACCAGTGCCAGAACGTCCATGGCCAGCCGTGGGTGAGGATCAACGGGATCGGACCGGGGCCGCGGCCGGGTTTGCGCATGAAGTGCACCGGGACACCGGCGACGTTCACCCGGTAGTGCTCGTGGACGTTGATGGCCGCCTCGGCCTTGCGCCAGTCGTAACCGTCCCGCCAATAGGCGATCAGCTCACGCAGGTAGCTGTCCGGGACGCCGTAGGACCAGTCCTCATTGCCCTCGTCCAGAGGGGGACGGGTCGATGTGAGGCGGGCGCGCAGGTCGTCGAGGGCCTCGTCGGACACATGGATCGAGGTGGGCTCCAGGGGAAAGGCGTGCTGGGTGGTCATGCCGTGATTCCTTACCGGGATACGGGGTTACGGTGCCGTCGGCCTGTCGCACGATTGGGAGCCCAGCCGGGCAACCGCGAGGAGTGCGGGCACCGGCGCGCCGGAGTGCCGGTGATGCGCTTCCGACCGGTCGGCCGGGCGGTCGGACGACCGGGACGCGGGATGACCGATGGGCTCCTTCTTCCGTCACTCGCCCATCTTGGCACCGGCGGGCGAGACCCGCGCCGCGGTTCGGGGCGTCGGACCGGCTCGCTCGCCCCGCTGGTGGGCCGCGGTGAGCGAGGAGGACGAAGCAGAGGGAGTCTTCGCCCGGAACCGACGCGTCCACGTGACTTCGTACGCTCGGCCGCGCCGGCCGGCATGGACTGCCCCTGCGCGGGCACTCCACGGCATACCGCGGGCACCGCGCTCCCGGTGACGGCGAGCCCGCGGCCCCCGCCCGGACCCTCAGCCGTGCGTGGGCCCGAGGGAGAAGGTGGCGCCCAGCACCTGGGTGTAGACCCGTTGGGCCGAGCGGTAGGTGAACCGGCAGCCCGCCGCCCGGCCGGCGGCGGACGCCGACCGGGGCTCGGCGCGCACCATGTACCAGACGGTGCTGCGCTCACCGGGCTCGACACGCACCGGCGCCTTCGCGCGGTCCTCCCTCATCACGGGCGTGGTGGCGAAGGTCTCGTCGTACGCCCCCAACCCCACGGACTCGCCGCGCCAGTCGACCGCCCGGACCTCTCCGGTCCGCCAGCCTGCCGGCGCGTCCACCAGTTCCGCTCCCAGCACCTCGACGGGCGTGGAGGAACGATTGGTCAGCGCCGGGCAGTTGAACCAGTAGGCCTTGCCGGCCACGAAGGTCTCGAAACCCAGGCTGTACGCCGACTCGGCGCCACCCTCCAGCGCCCTGCCTCCGGCCGTGGCACCGGACGCCGCGCTGCCCGCCCCCAACAGCAGGACCACGGCCCCTGCCGTGAACAGCCGACCCTTCACACCTGCCCTCATCACGCCCCCCGCTCTGTGATCGTTTCCGGCATCGCACCACATCGATGGCCGCGCGGCGAGGGCACTTGAGCGAATCCAGAGCTTGGCACGCGGGCTCGGCACTTGACCCGGGACCGTTCCGAGGGAGGAGCCGGTGGGCTGCTGCCGTTCACCATCCCGCTTGCTGTGGCCCTCGACTCCACGTCGTCAACCGCGTGGTTCGTCCCTGGTAACGGCCACCGGGAGACCGGGCTCCGGATCGCCGGAGGTACCGGCTAGATCTGACGTGGGGACTCACGGCCCAGACGGCTGAGCACCCCCATGGCCTCGTGCTCCACACGGGAGAGATCGGCGAGGAGCGAGCCGGCCTGGACGAGGTGCTGCGCATCACCCGATTCACCAGCCGTCCTGATCAGTCGCGCCACTTCCGTCCACAGGGTGGCGGCCTCGGCGTACAGCGCGTGGCCGGTGCGTAGGTGGCTGCTGTCGAGCACATCGGTGCATTCGGCGAGGAAGTCGCGGTAGAGGTTGCGGAACAGGGCGCCACCGGTACCGGCCTTCTCCATCAGAAGGGCGGCCTGCGGCAGGTCTCGCTGCGGGTCGTCGGTGCGCTGAAGCCAGGTGCGTACCAGCCTGCCGGCCTTCTCGATGCCGCGATGGCCGAGGTTGGCGATGGGCGGGTCGAGGAAGGCGCCGGCACAGGCGGTGATGGCCGGGATGATCCGTTCTCGCGGGGAGGGAAGTTCTCCCGGAACGGTGAGGGCGAAGGACCGGTGCTTGGCGGTCATCGGGCCGCGCGCGGCCCTGGCCCGGGCGAGGCTGTCCAGGCTGGTGGAGACCGCTCCGCCTTGCTGGTCGGTGTCCACCAGGTAGGCGTTGTGCTCGTCGTAGCCGTACATGGCGACGATGTGGCCGCCGAAATGGACCTTGGAGCTGAAATAGTCCAGGTAGTAGCTGTCGAGCTGAAGTCCGACGGGGCGGCCGGTGTCGATGAGGGCCGCTGCCTGGCCCCAAGCTCTGCGCGGGGAGGCGGTCTCCTGGATCAGGAGCTCCAGCCCGAGGCGGGCGGCCAGATTCCTGGTGAGGTCGAAGGTTTTGACCCGTCCCCCGAGGAAGGGAAAGCCCATGTTCTTGCCGTCCCAGTAGACGAAGGACAGACCGGCCCCGAGGCCGAACAGCATGGGCTCGGTCAGGTCGAGTCCTTGGTGCCGCAACAGCACCCCCAATGCTGTCGTTTCGCAGTGCTGCGCGCCGCGGGTATCGATGTCGATCACGATGGACATATCGAGCACTCCTGGATGAAGGCGATCGGTCGGGTCGTCGATGCTTCCTGCGAGGCTCCTGCCGGTCCGGGGAGACCTGCCGCGCACTACGGATCCTTACAGGCGCAGCCACGCTCGCGGATGGGCGGCGGCGGGCGAGTGGTGGCTACACATGAAGGACGGCACCGTCACCGACGTCGACAACGGAGAGTAGGAGGGCCACAATGACCCCGTTCGGGGACGGCCTGGAGGCCGCGGTGCACCAGGCGCTCACACGCCCGGTGCCGAAGTCGGCCGGCGCCCAGATGCGGTACCTGGTCAAGCGCTCAAGAGCACCAAGGCGGTCGCCCAGATGCTGCGCATCTCCCAGCGCACCGTCGAGCGATACGTGAAGGACCAGATCGAAAAGCCCCGCCCCGACCTCGCGGCGCGCCTGGTACGCCGCCCGCCTCTTCGACGTGCAGAAGGCCGGCGCCACCGACCAGCAGTTACAGGAAGCGCATCGACCAGCTGCTCGCCGCCGCTGCGCCGGGCACCGTGCACGATCCGGACACCGACAACGTCGTCCGGGCCGAGCTTGCCGCCGAGGCCGCGACCGCCGCTTAACGGGAGGCCGCCGTACGCGAGGCGCCGCGGATCGCCGCCCGCGCCGACGAGCTCCAGGCGCTGCGCGAGCTGGGCACGCTGGAGCAGACCGAACCCCGCAAGGCGACGAAGCCGGCCGTGACTGGTGGCGCACCCGCGCCCTGGCCACGCACCACGGGCACTACGCCGACCCGGCCGCATGCGAGGCCGCCGCCGACCTCCTGCCGCGTCGGTCCTCGCGCGCGCCGCGCTGCTGTCCGGGCTCGCTCGTGTGGTCCCGGCCGCCGCGCCCAGCGAGCTGGCGGTCGCGTCCCGGCTCGCCGCCGTCGACCCAGAGGCCACCGCCGACCTTGCCGCGCTCCTCACAGCAGGTGTTGCATGCCGTGCGGGGTCCTGTCCCCGGCCCACTCGGCGATGGTCCAGCAGTTCTCGCGCGGCAGGTTTGACAGCATGCCGGACCAACTTCCGGGCTCGGCGCCGGGGTTCGACCCGCGTGAACCGTCCCGCTATCCGGCTCATCAGGCCCTCGAACGCCTTCTGCCAGTGGGTAGGGTCTACGCTGTGACCTGCGGCCACCGCGTGATCTTCAGTCTTCACACACCGATGATCAACGGTGGCCGCAACCGTCTCCACAGCGCGTCAGGCTCGCGCAGTGTCGGTCCGCCGTCCTGTGTCTGGAGGACTTGTGCAACGTGGCGAAGTCTGGTGGGTCCAGTTCGACGAGCGGAGGTTGGTCGTACTGCTGTCGGGAGACGACGCGGCCGGGATCCGGGTGATGCAGGTCGTCGCTCCGGCGGGCGTCGACATCAGCGGTCTGGGCATCGAAGTGATGGTGGGCGCCGGTGAAGGAGTGCCGTTCGAAGGCGTGCTGCGGCTCGCGTTCCCGCGTCCGGGCTTCACCCCTTGCACGTGGCTGACCACTGTGTCACGGGACGACCTGATAGAGCGGGCGGCCGTCCTGTCCTCGGCGAAGCTCAGCGAGATTGACGATGCCCTCCGACTCGCTGAACAAGCGCAGGAGCAGACCCCGGCGACGACCGCGAAGCTCAGCGAGATGAGGGACGCCCTCCGTCTCGGTGAACTCGGGTAGAGGGAGAAGGAGCCGACGGCGTGGGCGGTCAGAAGACCGACAGCCAGGCCGCCCGCCGGCGTGAGGGCTCACGCGGCGGACGGCCACCAGCCTTCGACGGAGAGCGGTACAAGAAGCGCAACGCCGTCGAGCGCGCCATCGACGGGCTCAGACAGCACCGGGCAGTGGCTACCCGGTAGGACAAGCGCCACTACCTCTACCTCGGCACCGCGACCGTGGCAGCCCTCACCATCCGGCTCCGGACATGAGCGGCCGGACGAGTCCTGGTCGGTGCCGGTCGCCCGGCGGTCCTCGCGGCCGGGATGCCGGTGGCCGGGGACGTGGTGCGCAAGGCGCTCCGGAGGGCCTGAACGGGTGGACCCGGCGAGGGGCTCACGCGGGGCGCCGGGCGTGGACGTACAGGTGGGGCTCGGGCTCCGCCTCCGGGTCCTGCGGGCGGTAGAGCGCGGTGTGGTGGTGGACGATGTCCAGCCCGGCCTCCCGGAGCACCCGCAACTGGTCCTCGGTGGCCAGGCTGCTGACGGTGACCCGGTGGCCCATCCACACGATGTCCAGGCCCCTGATGTCACCGGGCACGGTGGCCATGGTGAACGCCCCGCCGGGAGCCACCCACGAAGCCATCCTCGCCAGCGACCGCTCCACCTCGGGCTGGTCCATCATCAGCAGCGGGAAGAAGGCGCACACCGCGTCGTACCCGTCCTCCGGCGCCCGGTAGGTGCGCACGTCGGCCTGTACGAACGACGCGCCCGGCACCCGCTCCCGGGCCAGCCGGACCATCTCGGCCGACACGTCGATCCCGGTGACCGCGTGCCCCGCCCGGGCCAGCGTCTCGGCGGCGGGCCGACCGGTGCCGCTGCCCACGTCCAGGACGCGCGCGCCGGGCGGCAGGCAGCCGGTGAGCCAGTCCAGGGCCGCGAGTTGACCCGGTACGCCGGCGAAAACCTCCTCGTAGCGAGCGCCCACCGCGTCGAAGACGCCGGCGGCGGACACCCTTCCGGACCCTGGTGCCTGGCTCACTCTTCCTCCTACGTGTCGCCCGGGGCGGGGCCCCGACGGTATCCCCGGGTGACGCCGCCGGGCCAGAGCCCCGCCCGGACCGCCGCCGGGCAACCCCGCCGTGCGGCGGCGCCGGGGAGGTGTGCGGCGGCGAGGAGCCGGACGGGACACGGCCGTGGGAGTGGCCCGGGGCGGCGGAACCGCGGCCGGACCGGCACGGCGCGCTCGCGGTTCGTTCCCGTTGCCGCGCGGTGGTCGGACACCTGCTGCGCCTCCGTCGCCGGGCGGTGTGCGAGGCTCACCCCATGCGGTACATCATCATCGGTGCGGGCGCGGTCGGCGCCACCGTCGGCGGGCGCCTCGCCCGGGCCGGCAAGGAGGTCGTCCTGGTCGCGCGGGGCGCACACGCGGAAGCCCTGCGAGCGGACGGCCTGCGGCTCACCACCGCGGACGGCACCCACGTCCACCGGCTTCCGGTGGCGACCGGACCGGCCGACCTGGGGCCGTTGCGGCGGGACGACGTGCTGCTGCTCACCGTGAAGACCCAGCACACCATCGAGGCCCTCGACGCGTGGGGCGACGCGGAGGTGGCGGGCGGCGGCACGGCGGCCCAGCGGCTCGGGGTGTTCTGCCTGCAGAACGGCGTGGAGAGCGAACGGCTCGCGCTGCGGCGGTTCGCCCGGGTGTACGGGGTGTGCGTCTGGCTGCCCTCGACGTTCCTGCGGCCGGGTGTCGTGTCGGCCCTGTGCGCGCCGCTGACCGGCATCCTGCACGTGGGGCCGGCGACCGGTGGCGGCGACCCGCTGGCCGGGCGGGTGGCCGCCGACCTGAACTCCGCCGGCTTCGAGGCCCCGGTCGTCGACGACGTCATGCGCTGGAAGTACGCGAAGCTGCTCGGCAACCTGGGCAACGCCATCCAGGCCACGACCGGCCCCGAGCCCCACCCGGCGAAGGCGGCGCTGCTGCGGCGGGCTGTCCAGGAGGGCGAGGCGGCCTTCGCGGCGGCGGGCATCGCGTACGCCTCGCGGGAGGAGCAGGCGGAGGCCCGGGACGGCAAGGTGGAGCAGCCACCCGGTGTCCGGGGCGGCTCGTCCTGGCAGAGCCTGGCGCGGGGCACCGGCTCGATCGAGGCCGACTACCTGAACGGGGAGGTCTCGCTGCTCGGGCGGCTGCACGGCGTACCGACCCCGGTGAACGACGTCCTGCGCCACGCCGCGAACATCTTCGCCCGCAAGGGCCTGCCGCCGGGCGCGATGTCCGTCGAGGACCTCACCGCCCTCGCCGACGAGGCGGCGGCGCGCGTCCCGGCCCCCTGACGCACCGGGCGCCGGGCAGGGGGCGGCCGGCGGGTGACGGCACGCCTTGATGGACCCGACTCCATGGCGTCCGACGTGAGGAGCCGACTTGATAGGCAAGTGAGTACTTGCCTATGGTGGGGTCATGGCGGAGGATGTCTTCAAGGCGCTCGCCGACCCCACCCGCCGGCGCATCCTCGACGAGCTGGTGGAACGGGACGGCCAGACCCTGTTCGAGATATGCGCGCGGCTGGTGACCAAACACGGTCTGGGGCTGTCGCGCCAGGCGATCAGCCAGCACCTGGCCGTACTGGAGTCCGCGGGCCTGGTCACGACGCGCCGCCAGGGCCGCTACAAGTTCCACGACGTGAACACCGAACCCCTTGAGCGCATCGTGACGCGATGGCTCAGGCCCGACGCACCGGAGAGCACCCCATGAGGATCCACCTGTCCAGTGTCTTCGTCGACGACCAGGCCAAGGCCCTGCGCTTCTACACCGAGGTGCTGGGCTTCGTGAAGAAGCACGACGTCCCGTTGGGCGACGACCGCTGGCTGACCGTGGTCTCGCCGGAGGACCCGGACGGGACCGAACTGCTGCTGGAGCCCTCCGGCCACCCCGCCGTACCGCCGTACAAGACGGCCCTGGTCGAGGACGGCATCCCGGCCACGTCCTTCGCGGTCGACGACGTGCGTGCCGAGTACGACCGCCTGCGGGCCCTCGGGGTGCGCTTCACGCAGGATCCCCTGGAAATGGGCCCCATCACCACCGCGGTGCTGGACGACACCTGCGGCAACCTGATCCAGATCGTGCACAGCGAGTAGGACACCCAATCAGGACGGATGACCCCCGCCGGCCTCCGTCGCCCGGCATGCGCCGCACCCGCCCCCGCGGGACGCCCCGTTCCGCGTCGCGTTCGGTCAGAGGGGACGACGTCCGGCGACGCGGCAGCGGATCCGGACGTGGCCGCGACACTGCTCCGGCCGCCGCTCGAGGGGCAGGACACCCGAGTCACCCGGGAGACGGCGAAGGCCCTGCTGGAGCGGGACGACGAGCCGGGCCCGCGGCTGGTGCCGCCGCGCTCGCGCGGGCGGACGACGACACGGGCGACCACCGGCACGCCGCGATCACCGACGTCCGGCGAGGGGACGGCACGGCTGGATGGGCCACCGGCGGTGCTCACGACGGCGGCGTTGTCAGACCCGTCTCGTAGCGTCGTGGGGGAGGGCTTGGAGAGGCCGGGCCCCGGAACGCTCGGGAGCGGGTCATGGGTGACATACGAGTGGACAGGCGGCACCTGGACCGGTTGCTCGCCGACAGCGCGGGCACGTACGGCGCTCCCTACCAGCGGACCTTCGCCGAGCTGGCCGGCACGCACCGCGGCCGTCCCGTCGCGGAGATCCTGCCGCTGCTGCGCCGGGCCGCCGACCGGGCGCTGCTGGAGTTCACCCACGCCGATCTGCGCGAACAAGCCACAGCGATCAGCACCGGCGCACCCTACGTGCTGCGTGTCACCGTCACCTGACCGGCACGCCACCCGCCGGACACGACGGCGGGACGTACCGCGGTCGGCTCGGGGTTCGACCGCGATACGTCCCGTGCACCGGACAGGAGGAGGGAACCGCCCAGTAGTGCGGCACCTGCCCGGCCCGGCGGCCGGCACACTGCGCCGACCGGGTGATCATCAGGATGCCGCCACGGACCGACCCGTTCACCGGGGAGGGGTCACGCGGTGCGGCCGGCGATGTGGCCGCCCGGGTCGTCAGCGAGCGCGATCGCGGCTCTGGTCCGCTTCCCGACCGGCTGGCGCTCGATGGTGAAGCTCTGGCAGACGGCCATGACGATCTCCATGCCGTGCTGTCCGATCCGGCTCGCGTCGGCGGCCCTGGGGAAGGGGAGCTCGGGGGCGCTGTCCCACACCGTCACCACGACCTGTCCGCCACTGACCTCCAGGTCCAGGAGGCAGGGCCCGGGCGCGTACTTGCAGACGTTGGTGACCAGCTCGCTGACCACCAGCTGGACCATGCCCATGGCCCGCTCGGACACCGGCAGGCCGTGTACGGCCTGGAGCCGGGTCAGGAAGTCTCGCGCGAGGTCCCGCGCCAGGCCGATACAGGAGGAATCCCCCTCGTACACGGCCGAGACCGCCGCCGGGTGACCACCGGCGGGCAGCCTCTCCGCCTCGTCGTGCGCATCCACCATTCGGTACCCCCGTGCGTTCATGAGGCGCGGATACCCGCGAATTCACGGGACATACCTCGAACGGCCGGGCTTTGGATGACAGCGTTTCACGCTGGTTTGTGGCATATCAGGGTGGTTCGGCGGCAGTACCTGGTGGTTCGGCACCCTGACGGACGAGCGCCGAACCACCGGGGCGGGCCGCCGCCACCGTCAGGTACCGGAGGTTCCGGTCATCTCCGCCAGCACGGCGCGCCAGCTCTCGCCCGGCTGCTCCCGCAGGGACGCGGCCAGACGGTCGGCGCGGTAGCGCCAGTGGTGGTCCAGGTCCGGGTGGACCTCGCCCGATTCACGGATCGCCCCGACGACACCGTCCCGGACCCCGGCGTCGTCCGGGTGCAGCAGCTCGGCCAGGCGCGTCGTGAGGTCCCGCCAGGAGACGTGGCCGCCCACGGCGTTCGCGACCCCGTGCACGGGCGCGTCCAGGCACGCCGTGACGGCGCGTGCCAGCGCCGACGCGTGCACCCACGGCGCGCCGTACCAGGCGTGGCCCCGGGCGCCCGGCCTCGGCAGGGTGACCGGCCGGCCCTCCCGCACGGCCTGGTAGAGCAGCCCCGTCGCACCCCAGCGCAACTGGTCGCGCAGCCGGTCGTGCGGGCCCCACACCAGCGGGGAGCGTACGGCGCTGGCGCCGCCCCGGCCCCCGGTGCCGGCCGCGTCCAGCAGCAGCCGCTCGCAGTCCAGCTTCGCGCGGCCGTAGGGGCTCAGCGGCTGCTGTGACGGGGACTCCTCCTCCACCAGGTCGCCGGCGGGGTGCCCGTAGGCGTCGACGCTGCTGACGAACACGAAGGGACCGCGCGCCCAGCCGCCGACCATCGCCTCCATGGCCGCCACGTCCACCTCCGGGCGGGTGAAGGTGCACGCCGCGTGGATCACCGCGTCGGCGCGCGCCACCGCCGCGGCCAGGCCCTCCGGGTCGGCGAGGTCGCCCTCGACGACGTCCACCCCGTCCCCGGCCACCAGGTGCGCGGACTCCGGCCGGGCGAGGGCCAGCACGGGACGCCCACGCGCGGCGAGTTCCCGCAGCACGAACGCCCCCACCCCGCCGGTGCCACCGGTCACCAGGACCGTCCCCTCCCGCGCGCCCCGGGAGCGCGCCCGGCGAGTGGGCACCGCCGTGGCGGCGGCACGCTCCTCCGCGCGCCCGTCCAGCAGGGCGACGACCGCCCGGGGCGTACGGGCCTGCATCACGTCCAGGCCGGTCAGCGGCAACCGCAGCGCACCGCGCAGTCGTTCCGCGAGCCGTACGGCGGCCAGCGAGTGGCCGCCCAGCACGAAGAAGTCGTCGTCCGGTTCCGGCGCCGGGCACCCCAGCACCGCGGCGAACGCCTCGGTCACCGCCTCGGCGTGGTGTCCCGCCAGGGACGGCAGCCCCGGCAGCCGTGCCACGTCGGGCGCCCCCTGGGCCGTACGGGGCACCGCGTCGAGCGGGGTCACGGTCACCGGCACCAGCCCCGCGGGCAGCGACGTCCGCAGGGCGGACCGCAGTTCCGCGCGTGAGGGCCCGCCGATGCCGCACATCACGGCGTAGGCCAGCAGGGGCCCGCCGGCGGGCTCGACGACGACCGCGTCGGCGACCTGCGGGTGTGCCCGCAGCAGCGCCTCCGCCGGGTGCCCGCCCGCGTGGTCGGCCCCGCGGCCCCCCGCGGCCCCGGCCGGCCGGGCCGGGGCCGCCGCAGGCGCCGTCGCGGGCAGCCGGGACAGCCGCAGCCCGGGATCGGCGGCGACCGCGGTGAGCAGCGCGGCGAAGCCGCCGGCCAGCGCCTCGGCAGCAGGCTCGTCCAGCGCGGCGCGGCCGTACTGGACGAGAGCGGCGGGACTGCCGGTGTCGAGCAGGCCCAGCGACAGGTCGAACTTGGCCGTGCCGACACCGACGTCGACGTACTCGCCCTCCGTGCCAGGCAGGCGCAGCACCGTGGGCTCCGCCATGACGTCGGCGGTCACCCGCACCAGGGCCGCCCCGTCCGTGTCGCGGGCGGCGGCACCGAGGCGCTCCACCACGAGGTCGAACGGCACGTCACGGTGGCTCTGGGCCTCCAGCAGGGCGTCCCGCACCCGCTCCACCAGGACGGTGAAGGCCGGGTCCCCGGACGTGTCCACCCGGACCGGCAGGGTGTTGACGCACAGGCCGACCAGCTCGCGCATGTCCGCACCCCTGCGGTGCGTGCCCGCGACACCGATGAGCAGGTCGTCCTCGCCGGTGAGGCGGTGCAGGGCCGCGAAGGCCGCGGCCAGGGCCACGGTGAACAGCGTGGCCCGGTGCGACGCGCCGAGGTCCCGCAAGGCCGCCGGCACGCGCGGGCCGAGCGGCAGCGTGAGGGCGCGGGCGGGCCGGGTGTCCAGGTCGGCGGGCGGCCGTGCCGGGCGGGGCAGGGCCGGCGCCGCGGCTCCCGCCAGGCGGGCGGTCCAGTGGCGCAGCCCCTCCTCCCACCGGCCGGCCGCCTCCTGCTCCCGGCGGGCGAAGTCCGCGTACCGGAGCGGCGCGGTGGACGGCTCCGGATCCGTCCCGCCGCCGAGGGCGGCCGTGTAGAGCCGGGCGAGGTCACCGGCGACGATCTCCAGGGAGGCGCCGTCGACGGTGATGTGGTGGAAGGTCAGCAGGACCGTGTGGTCCTCCGCGCCGTGCCGCAGCACCAGCAGCCGGGGCAGGGGACCGGCGGACAGGTCGAACGGCCGGCGTGCCTCCTCGGCCAGCAGCCCGTGTGCGCCGTCCGCGTCCGCCTCCACCACCCGCGCCTCGATCGCGTCGGGCTCCGGGAGGGTTTCCTGGAAGGGTTCGCCGTCCCGCTGCCCGTACCGCGTCCGCAGGATCTCGTGACGGCGTACGAGGGCGGTCAGCGCGGTGCCCAGCGCGTCGACGTCCAGCGGGCCGCGCAGCCGGGTGGCGAAGGGCACGCTGTAGGAAGCACCGCCGTGGCCGAGCCGGTCCATGAGCCACATGCGGCGCTGGGCGTGGGACAGCGGGGCAGGGCCCCGGCTCCGGTGGGCCTCCACGGCGGGCACGGAGGCGGAGGGTGCGGAGGCGGAGGGTGCGGCTGAACGGCCCCCACCACGGGCACGTGCCCGGCGCAGCAGCTCCTCCTGGAGGGCCGCGGTCGCGGTGGTCGGGGTGTCAGCGGCCATCGGGGTCCTCCTGGGCGGTCGGGCGCAGATCGCTGTGGGCGGCGAGCAGGGCGTGCTCGACCAGGGCGGCCTGCCCGGCCACGGTGGGGGCGGCGAAGAAGTCGGCGAGCGGCACGTCGACCCCGAGCTCCTCGCGCAGGTCGTCGGTGACGACGAGGGCGAGCAGGGAGTGCCCGCCCAGGGCGAGGAAGTCGGCGTCGGGCCGGGTCACCTCACGGCCCAGTGAGCGGCTCCATATGTCGGCGACCGCCTGTTGCAGCGGCGTCAGCGGCCCGGCCGGGGCACCGGTGGCGTCCCCGGTCCCGAGGTCGGCGAGGGCGCGGCGGTCGACCTTCCCCGACGGCGTCAGCGGCAGCCGGTCGACCATCGTCACCTCGTCCGGGACCAGGTGGGCGGGCAGGGTCGCCGCGAGGCGGTCGCGCAGGACACCGGGCCGGGGCACGGGGCCGGGCGCCGCCACGACGAACGCGACGAGCCGGGCGTCGTCGGGAGCGGGCCGCCGCACGGTGACGGTCGCGTCCTCCACGTCCGGCTGCCCGCGCAGGGCGTGCTCGACCTCCCCCGGCTCGATGCGGAAGCCGCGCACCTTCACCTGGTCGTCGGTCCGGCCGTGGAAGTCGAGAACGCCGTCCGGACGTACGGAGACGACGTCACCGGTGCGGTACAGACGGCCCAGGTCCGGGTGGTCGACGAAGCGCTCGGCGGTCAGCCCGGGGAGGCCGGCGTAGCCGAGTGCCAGCCGGCCGCCCCCGATCCACAGCTCGCCCCGCCCGCCGTCCGCGACGGGCCGCATGGAGCCGTCCAGGACGTGCGCGGTCGCGCCCGCGATGGGCCGGCCGATCGGCACGGGGCCGTCGCAGTCCGCGTCGGTGACCCGGTGCGCGGTGGCGAACGTGGTCGTCTCGGTGGGGCCGTAGCCATTGACCAGCTCCAGCCAGGGGAACGCGCGCAGCACTCCCCTCGCGTGCTCCGCCGACAGCGCCTCCCCGCCCACCACGACGGTGCGGAGCAGGGAGAACACCCGTGAACGGCGGGCGGCGAGCTGGTGGAAGAGAGCGGTGGTGAAGAACGCGACGGTCGCGCCGTGCCGTTCCGCGTGCCGCGCCAGGTCCTCGAACGAGGGCCGCTCGGCGGTGCAGACCACCACCGCCGCGCCGTTGGCGAGGGCCCCCCACACCTCGAACGTCGAGGCGTCGAAGGTCATGGGGGAGTGGAACAGCACCCGGTCCCGGGGTGTGAGGGTGACGTACGCCGGCTCCGCCAGCAGCTCGGCTACGGCCCGATGCGGTACGCGGACGCCCTTGGGACGCCCGGTCGAGCCGGAGGTGAACATGATGAACGCCACCGCGTCGGCCCCGACGCGGGGGGCGGCCGCCGGGGAGCCGGACAGCGGCTCCTCCGCCGGGAGGGCGAGGGCGGGGCCGGTGAGGGCCACCGATTCGAGGAGCTTGCCGTCGCCGACGGTCAGCGTGACCCCGGCGTCGGCCGCCATCGCCTCGGAACGGGGCCGGGGGTGCGCCGGGTCCAGCGGTACGCAGGTGGCGCCGGCCCACCAGAGGGCCAGCTGCGCGACGACGGTGCGCGCGGAGCGCGGCATGAGCAGCGCCACGCGGTCGCCCGGCCGGACCCCGTGCTCGTGCAGATGGGCGGCGAGGGCACGGGCCCAGGTGACGAGCCGGTCGTAGGTGAGGGTGGTGTCACCGTCGGCCACGGCCAGCGCGTGCGGGGTCCGTTCGGCGTGCCACGCCACCAGGGCGGGCAGCCCGGCCGCGAACGGCGGCCGGGGACCGGCGGGGGCGGCCTGGTCGGGCGGGATGGGCACGGTCTCTTCCTCCATGGCGGCCGGGGTGGTGTCGGTGCGCGGGACGAGGGCGGTCATCTCAGGCTCCCGTTCCCCCTGCCGCCCCACGGCGGCGGTCTACGAGGGCGGCGACAGCCCGGAGGTCCGGCTGACGCAGGAGCTCCGGCGCACGCAGACGTACGCCGCTCTCCCGCTCGATGACGGTCAGCAGCCGGGCGGCGACGATAGACGTACCGCCGGCCCGCGTGAAGTTGTCCGAGAGCACGGTCGCGGGCCGCGCGAGGAGGTCGCGCACCGCGTCGAGCACGATCCGCTCACCGGGCGTGGAGGGGGCGGAATTCCCGGCGTCCTCGGTGCCGCCCCCGGTACCGGCCGCCCGCACGGCGCCGCCCGCGTCCGGGGCGGACGCCTCCCGCGTCAGCGCGGCCCGGTCCACCTTGCCGTTGGCGTCCAGCGGGAAGGAACCGACGATCCGCACCTCGGAGGGCACGGCCTGCTCGGGCAGCCAGGCCCGTACCGCCGTCAGCAGCGCTTCGGCGGAGGTCGCGGCACCCGGCGCGAGCCGTACGTACGCCACGAGGCGCGTCCCGCCGCCGGGCGCGCGGGGCGCGGTGACGACGGCACCCAGCACGGCGGGGTCCTTCTCCAGCGCGGCCTCGACCTCCGCCGGCTCGATCCGGACGCCGCTGATCTTCACCTGGTCGTCGAGACGGCCGAGGAACTCCAGCAGGCCGTCCCGCCGCATCCGGACCCGGTCGCCGGTGCGGTACAGCCGGTCCACCCCCGGCAGGGCGAGGCCGGGCGGGGGCGCGGTGAAACGGGCGGCGGTCAGTTCCGGGTCCAGGTATCCGATGGCCAGCGAACGGCCGCCGACACGGAGTTCGCCCTCCTCGCCCCGCGCCACGGGGCGGCCGTCGGCGCCGGTGACGACGACGGTCACGCCCGGTACGGGGACGCCGATCGGCGGCGCGCCGGGGCCCTCCGCCCCGGCGTCCGCGGCCCGCATGGCGTGGGTGGTGGTGACGACGGTGGCCTCGGCCGGGCCGTAGGCGTTGTGGACCGTCGCGGTCACGTCGGCGCCCGGGCGGCGGCGCATCCGGTCGCCGCCGACGACGAGGTGGCGCAGGACCAGGTCCCCCGGCCAGGGCCGCTCCAGCAGCGGTTCGACCATGGGCGTGGCGGCGACCCCCACGGTCACGGCCGCCTCGCGCCACCAGGAGACGAGGAGCCCGGTGTCCCAGCGGACCTCGTCGGGCGCGGGGACGAGGGCCGCGCCGGACGTCAGACCGGCCCACAGCTCCAGCAGGTGCGGGTCGAACGCCACCCCGATGAGCAGGGACTGCCGGTCGCCGGGCGCCAGCCCGGTCTCGGACCGGTACCAGTCCAGCAGCGAGCCGAGGGCCGGCTCGCCGACGACGACCGCCTTGGGCCGGCCCGTGGAGCCGGACGTCAGCACGGCGTAGAACGCTTCGCGAGGGGCGCGGAGCGCCGCCCCGGCACGCGGCGGGGCGAAGGCCGCCACCACCGTCCCGGCAGCGTTGGCACCTTCGCCCGGCAGGGTGACACCGATGTGCTCGCCCTCCCGGTGCCGGGCGGGCAGCACAGCGGGGTCACCGATCAGACAGGCGACGTCCAGGTCCTCCGTGACGGCCTCGACGCGGCGTTCACCGGGGCGCGGCCCCAGCGGCAGGTACACCGCTCCCATCCGGGCGAGCGCCACGGCGGTCACGACCAGCGCGGCGGAGCGGTCCAGGCAGACCCCGACCAGGTCGCCCGCCCCCACCCGGTCGCGCAGGGCGGCCACGACCTCGTCGGCGGCGGCGTCGATCTGCCGGTACGTCCAGGTGTGACCGCCGTCGCTCACCGCGGGCGCCTGCGGGGTGCGGCGTACCCAGGTCTCGAACAGGGCGAGCACCCCGGCCGTGGCGGCGTCGCCGGTCCCGGCGCCGTGGGCGACGCTGAGCGGTTGGTCGTCCGGAGCGGCGGGGGGCGTCTCGGGCAGGGTGGTGGTCGGCTGGTTCATCACGACTCCGTCGAAGAGGCGGTGGCGGTGGCGGCGGTGGAAGAGGCGGTGGCGGCGAGGGCCCCGGCCTGGTCGGCGAGTACCGGGTTGCGGAAGAAGAGCCGCATCGGCGGCCGGTGCCCGAGCCGGGGCTCCAGCCAGGCCGCCAACCGCGCGGCGAGCAGCGAGTGGCCGCCCGCCTGGAAGAAGTCGGTGGCCCCGTCGAACCGGTCGTGGCCCAGGACTTCGCGCCAGCCGTCGCTGAGCAGTCCGGTCATCGGGTCGGCCGGCGTCGTGGCGACGCGCCCCTCACGGCGCGGCACGGCTCCGTCGCCCGCGCCGGCCGGCGGGCGGACGGCGCCCGGCAGCCCTTCGTCGCCCGGCGGCAGCGCCGCGCCGGCCCGGCCGAGCCCTGCCGCCCGCGCGGCGAGTGCCGTCCGGTCGGGCTTGCCGCCCGCGAGGGTGGGCATCGCGTCCAGGCGCACCCACCGCCCCGGTACGAGGGCGGCCGGGAGCCGCCGGCCGAGCTCGGCGCGCAGCCCCCGCTCGTCCCACGCGTCCCGCTCGTCGGGGCACTCCAGGAATCCGACCAGCCGGGGTCCTCCGCCGGCCTCGCGGTCCAGGACCACGGCACAGGACCGGCCGCCGAGCGCGGCGGAAGCGGCGGCCTCGATCTCCTCCAGCTCGATGCGGTGGCCGCGCAGCTTCACCTGGTTGTCGCGGCGGCCGAGGAAGTACAGCAGCCCGTCCAGGCCGCGGTAGCCCAGGTCCCCGGTCAGGTACACCCGTTCCCCGCCGAGCGCGTCCGGCCGTACGAACCGGGCGGCCGTCGCCTCCGGGTTGCCGGCGTACCCCTCCGCGAGTCCGGCCCCGGCGATCGCGAGCTCGCCCACCGCTCCGTCGGGCAGGGGCCGGCGGTGCTCGTCCAGGACGTACACCCGCTCGCCGGGCAGCTCGGTGCCGAGCGGGACCTCCGCCCCGTCGGCCGCCACCGCGTCGGCGGTGACGCGGTGGACGGTGGAGCTGATGGCCGCCTCGGTGACGCCGTAGGCGTTGAACACGGCGGCGTCGGTGTCCGCCAGGAAGTCGCGCAGTACGTCGGCCGGGAGCCGTTCCCCACCGAGCACGACCACCCGGGGCGTCCAGCCGCCGTCCCGCAGGGCGGGCCGCAACTCCTCCCGCGTGGCGAGGAAGTAGCTCGTCGGCAGGTTGACCACGCTGACGCGCGCCCGGACCAGCAGGTCGGCCAGTTCGGCGCCGGTGGGCACCTCGTGCTCCGGGACGACCAGGCACGCCCCCGCGTACAGCGACGGCAGCACCTCCTCCAGCGCCACGTCGAACGACGGCTGGGCGAACAGCAGGACCCGGTCGCCGTGGCGCAGCCCGAACCGGTCGGTCACCCCGGTCAGATGGGCCTCCAGCGCCGCACGCCCGACCGCGACGGGCTTGGGCGTACCGGTCGACCCGGAGGTGTGGATGATGTACGCGGCGCCCGGGACCGCGGCGGCGGCGTGCGCCTTCGGCAGTTCCGGAGCGTCCACCGCGGCGGCCGGCAGCCCATCGGGGACGGTGACGGGGTGCGCGGCCGAGGTGAGGACGAGGGCCGGGCCGAGGCGGCCGAGCAGCAGGTCCAGCCGGGCGGGCGGGTCCGAGGGGGAGAGCGGGCAGTGGACCGCCCCGGTACGGAGGCAGGCGAGCAGCGCGACGACGGCGTCGGCGCCGCGCGGCAGGACGGCGGCCACCGGCTGGCCGGCGGTCACCCCGGCGGCCGTGAGGCGTTCGGCGAGGGCGGTGACGCGGGCGTCGAGCTCGCCGTAGGTGAGGCGCCGGGCGCCGGTGAGCAGCGCCGGGAGGGACGCGTCGTGAGCGGTGAGCGCGCCGAGCGGGTCCGGCGGCCCCGGGGCGGGGGCGGCGGGGGAGGGCGTGGGGTCGGTGGCGGCGGGGGCCAGGTCGGCCAGGGCGGTGTCAGGGGCGTCGAGGTAGGCCCGCAGGAGGTCCAGGAACCGGGTGGCGAGGACCCGTACGACCTCCTCGGGGAACATGTCGGCGTCGTGGTCCCAGACCAGGATCATGCCGGCGGCGCCGTGCCGCGGGCCGACACCGCGACGGTCGTCGGGGAGCAGCACGACGTCCAGGTCGAACCTGGTGGTTCCGGTGTTGAAGCCCTCGAACAGGGTGACGTCCAGGCCGGGAACGTCGATCTCGGGCAGCTCGGCGTCATGGGCGCTGAACATCACGTCGAAGAGCGGGTTGTCGGCCCCCGACGTGTGGAGGCCCAGTGCCCGGGTCAGCTCCTGCACCGGCACGTCCTGGTGCGGCAGGGCCCGGATGAGGACGTCGGTCACCTCGTCCATGGTCTCCTCGGCCGGGGCGGCCGGGTCGAGTCGCAGCGGGAGCGGGATGGTGTTCACGAACATGCCGACGGTCCGCTCGTGGCCGCGCGGCCGGTTGCCGACGGCGGTGCCGACGACCAGCTCCGAGCGGCCGCTGTGCCGGCGCAGCAGTTCGGCGAAGAGCCCGAGGAGGGTGGAGAACGGGGTGAGGCCGCGCCGGCGTGTGTGTGCGCGCAGGCGTTCCGCCAGGTCCGCGCCGATCGTCTGCCGCAGCTGGCCGCCGTGGTGGCGGCGCCGGGCACCGGGCCGGGACAGGCCCGGCAGCGGCAGGTCGTAGGAGCGGCCGCGCAGTTCGGCGGTCCAGAACTCCAGCCCCGCACGCCGCGCCGCGTCCTGCCCGCCGTGTGCCTGCGCGTCGACGTGGTCGGCGTAGGAAGGTGCAGGCGGCAGCGTGACCGGCTCGCCCAGGACGTGACTCCGGTAGACGGAGAACACGTCGTCGAGCAGGATCGCGAACGAGTGGCCGTCGTGGATGAGGTGGTGCTCGACGTGGACGAGCCGGTGGTGGTCGTCGGCGAGCCGCACCAGGGTCCACCGGAGCAGGGGCGCCTCGTACGTGTCGAGCGGGGTCTCCGCCTCCGTACGCAGCAGCTGCTGGAAGGCGGCCTCGGGGTCCGTCGCCGTGGTCAGGTCGACCGTGCGCAGCCGGGGCTCGCAGCGGTCGGTGACCCGCTGGCCCGGCATCGCCCCGGTGACGGCGACCAGCTCCAGGCGGAGGCCGGCGTGGCGGTCGAGCGTGGCGGCCAGGCCGTGGCGGAGGGCGTCGCGGTCCAGCGGGCCCCACAGGTCGAGCGCCGCGGTGAAGTTGTAGGCACGGCTGCCGGGCTGCACTTCTTCGTGCAGCCAGACGATCTCCTGCGAGGAGGAGAGCGGAAGCATGGGCGATCCCTGGGGTTGTCGGGTCGGATGGGGTGCGCCGGGCGGGGCCGTGCCCGGGCGGGTGCGGTGGCCGGCCGCGGGTCGCGCGGACCGGCCGGGCCGTCGGGAGTGCCGATCGGACGCGGAGGACATACGGAAGGGGGTGCGGGGGTACGGAAGGTCAGCCGGCGGCCGGCGCCGTCCGGGCCGTCGTCCGCAGCGCGTCGGCGAGTGCGCCGAAGGCGGCACGGGCGGTGTCGTCGTCCAGCACCGCGCGGTCCCACACCATGCGCAGGTGCAGGTCGCGTCCCTGGGTCACGGAGACGGCGAAGGGGCCGCGCACGGGTCTGCCGTCGACGTGGACCTCCCGCCCCTCGACACCGGCCAGGCGGAGCGGGGGCCGCTGCCGGGCGTCGTCGACGGTCAGCAGCCCGTCCAGGCGGCCGGACCAGCCGGAACCGGCCTCCCGGGCCGCGTGCACGACGGCGTCGAAGGGGACGTCGGCCCGGTCCAGGTCGTCCCACCAGGCATCGGCGGTCACGTCCGTGCCGGACGGGGCCGGCCCGGTGGCGGCCGGGAAGACCACCGTGTTGAGGAAGCAGCCGAGCACTCGTTCCGCGCCGGGCGGACGGCCGCCCCACGGGTAGCCGAGCGGTACCACGTGTCCGGGGCCGTACAAGGAGCGCACCGCTGCCCGGCAGGCGTCGAGCAGGTCCGGGAACGGCACACCCCCGGTGGCGGCGGGCGGGCGCAGGAGCACGGAAGCGGAACCGCTCGGCGCCGTCCCGGGGGCCGGGGCGCCCGCCCGGGGCGCGGGGGCCCGGTCGCGCACCGCCCGGAGCCGGTCGCCCCAGTACGCCAGCGCCTCGGGTGAGGCCGCCCGTTCCTCGGCGTCGAGCTGGAGCAGCACGGCCTCGCGGTAGGCGGCCAGTTCGCCGGCGATGTCCGAGGGGGCCGGGGGCTCCGCGCGGGGGCCCTCGGCGTACGCGGCGCCGAGCTCCTCGACGAGCCGGGCGAGCGACCGGCCGTCGCACACGGCGTGGTCGAGGACGACCGCGAGCACCTCGCCCTCCCGCTCGTCGGTCCCGGCGTCGGTGAGGAACAGCCGCAGCGGCGGACCGTCGGGGGTCCACGCGTCCAGGGCCCGCCGCAGGGCCGTCCCCGCGTCCTCGTCCGGCGCCCCGGGCACGCGTACGACGGGTATCTGCGGCTCCGCCACGCGGAGCACCGGTGTGCCGCGCACCACGTCCGGCCGGCCGCGCAGCACCGGGTGCAGTGCCGCGAGGCGCCGCGCCGCGGCGGTGAGGCGTACGGGGTCCACCGTGCCGCGCGGGAAGGCGAAGAACATCGGCACGAGGTCCGGCCGCCCGGCGGGGTCGAGGGCCCGCACCAGGATGAAGCGGCGTTGGGCCCCGGTGACGGGCAGCGTGGTCCCGGTGTCGGTGGCGAGTCCCCGGTAGCGAGCCAGGTACTGGCCCGAGATGCTGAGCACGTGATCCTCTCTGTCGTTGGCTGGGACGGCAGGGCCGGACAAGCCGGAGTCAGTCGAGCGGGGCCGCCGGGGACGGTCCTCCGGTGGCGTCGGTGGTCCTGGCGGGGGAGGGCGGCCCGGCGGGCAGGTCCCGCATCCCGCGCAGCGGGGAGAGCAGCAGCGGCAGCGGTACGGCGAGGAAGCCGGCCGCGCAGTACAGCAGCGCGGTGCCGGCGCCGAAGCCGTCGGCGAGCGCCCCGCCGGCCAGCGCCCCGAGCGGGAGCGTGCCCCACATCAGGAACCGGAGCGTGGCGTTCATCCGGCCCAGCAGGCCGGGCGGGCACAGGGCTTGCCGGAAGCTCACCTGCGCGACGTTGTAGACCACCGCACCGAAGAAGACGACGCCCGAGCCGAGCGCGAACACCACGGCGCCCCCCACCCGTTCCGACAGCGGCCACAGCAGCGCGAACGGCCCCGTCACCAGTGCGGAGAGGAGAATGATCCTGGCCTGGCCCAGCCGTGCGGCGAGCCCGCCCGCGGCCAGTGCGCCCACGAGTCCGCCGACGGCCGCCGCCGACAGCACGAGGCCGACCGCCCCCGGCCGCAGGTCCAGGACGCGTACCAGGTACACGGTCTGGGTGGCCATCAGCAGCGCGGTGAAGAAGTTGCCGAGGGCGGTGGAGGCGGCGATCACCCGCAGCAGCGGCTGACCCAGCACGAAGCGCAGCCCCTCTCCGATGTCCGCCCGCAACGACGCGCCGGGAACGGTCTCCGGCCGGGGCTCCTGGCGTTCGATGCCCCGCAGCAGGAGGGCGGAGAGGAGGTATCCGACGGCGTCGACGGTGACGGCGAGAGGGGCGCCCAGGAGCTGGACCAGGCCGCCGCCGAGCCCCGGCCCGGTCACCTGCGCCGTCGAACGGACGGCCTCCAGCGCCCCGTTGCCCTTGACCAGCATGTCCTTGGGCAGCAGCTGGGGCAGGAAACTCTGGTGGGCCACGTCGAAGAAGACGGTGGCGACGCCGGTGACCAGCGCGACGGCGTACAACTGCGCCATCGTCAGGACGCCGGCCACGGCCGCTGCCGGGACGCTCGCCATGGCCGCGGCCCGTACGACATCGGCCCTGATCATCAGCGGCAGTTTGCGCATGCGGTCGGTCCAGGCCCCGGCGGGCAGCCCGATCAAGAGGAACGCGGCGGTCTCGGCGGCGGTGAGCATCCCCACCTGCCAGGCGGAGGCATCGAGTTGGAGTACCGCCACGAGAGGGAGAGCGACCAGGGTGACATGGGCGCCGAGCTGTCCGGCCGCCGCTCCGGCGAGCAGCAGTCGGAAGTCGCGCATGCGCAGAGGGCCGCTGGCCACGGCTCGGGTTGTGACGGACATGTGAACGACCTTCACTGAATCGTCGATCAGTAGTCAAAAGCCGGTAGGCAGTTTCGGTCGTTTCTTGCGGTAGTCCGGTGTTGTATCAGGAAAATTTTCAACAGTTCGGGGTGGCTGCCGGATGAATCGCCGGGGTGAGGGCTCCGGCCGGGGCTGGGATCCATGGCGGTCCCGGAAAGGTGCAGGCTGAGCACGCGTGCGGTCAACTCGCCGATGTGTTCTGACCGAAAACAGCTATTCGAGAACGTTCGACGGTCGGAACTGCTCATTCCAACCGCTATGACCCCTGTGGTCGTTGCCCGCCGAGACATGGTTGGCGCACATTCCGCACACAACTGCCATGGGTCTCGGTATGGTTGACTCTGTTCACACCAACTCGCGTGTGTAACCGGTTAACAAGAGGGGGGTCAGGTGTCCCGTCACCTGCGCACAACCAGCCGAGCCCGGCGTACCCGCTGGACCGCCGTCGCCGTCCTCGCCGCGGGGCTGACAACCGCCCTGCCGGCCACGGCCCACGCGGCCGCACCGGTCGACGTCCTCGTACCCGCGCCCGACGCCCATGCCGAAGGGACCGAGACGGTCCTGGCGACCGGCCGCCAGGGGGTACTGCACCACGAGGGCGGCGGCTACCTCTGGACCACGGTCTACAACCGCACCACCAGGCCCGTACCGGCTCTCGACGGTGTACCGCAGGACGCCATCCTGCGCGCCCACGACGAATACGACCGCGTCGTCTACACGAAGCGGCGCGAGGACGGCGGCACCGACGTCGTGCGGGTCGGCATCGAGGACCCCCGCTTCACCAACACGGTCAGCGTGCCCGCCGGGTACCTCAACCCGCGCGTCGCCAACGGCTGGGTGCTGGCCACCGTCGACCAGGGCGACGGCACGTACCAACTGCGTGTGGCGCGCGGCGCCGACCCGGCCGACGACCCCGTCGTCCAGTTGCCCGCCGGAGCCACCACCGGCGCCGAACCCGTGCTGCTCGGCGCCCACTACAACCAGCTCCTCATCGGCTACCGCACCGCCGACGGCACCCCCGGATACGGCATCCTCACCGGGTACAACGGCCGGGTCGCCCCGCTGCCCGTGACCGGGGAGGCCGACAGCTTCCGCATCACCCAGAGCACGGTCAGCTGGTTCTCGCGCGACGGAGGACCGGGCGTGCGCGTCATGCCGCTGGGCAGTACGGCCGCCCCGCGCGTCGTGCCGCTCGCCACCCGGTCCGCCGACAGCGACGTCACCTCCTTCGTGGTGGGCGACAACGTCCTCTGGTACGAGGGCGACGGCGGCCCGCTGCGCCTCACCCCCTTCGCCGGGGCGGAGACCGAGCGCACGCTGCTGAGCGACGTCGAGCAGGCGTTCCTCGGCTCGACCGGCACCGGCGCGCTGGTCGCCCTCGGCAAGGACGCCGACGGCAGGCGCGCCGTGCACCACCTGAGCGTGGGCGGCTCGGGGCTCGTCTTCGACCTGCCCCTGCGCCAGGTGCCGCGGGTCAAGACGGCGGACGGCGCGATAGAGGCGCTGAGCCTCGACCGGGGGCGGCTGCGGTACGTCAACGCGCTCGCCGGGACCAGGACGCTGCACGGCAAGGACATCGGCACCGGGCTCGACCCGGTGGACGGCGCGGCGCTCGCCGACTTCCCCGGCCTCGCGGCGGGCCGCTTCGCCGACGGCACCGACGAGGGCCTGGCCAGGCTGGTCCCCGACCCGGGCACCGGCGCCGACGTGCTGGTGACCGGTGACGACCCGGCGCAGCCGGCGGACCGCCTCCCGCTGCCGGGAAGCGACGGCCGCATCGTCGACGCCGCGCCGGAGTTCGTGCTGTACGAGGCGGCCGGCCGGCAGTACGTCGTGGACACCGCCCGCGACGGCATCGTCCGCCACCAGCCGGCGCAGGCCGCCGCACTGGACCAGCACAAGCTGTACAAGCCCGCGCCGAACAACCCCGGCCGGGTGAAGGTGATCAACCTGCGCTCCGGCAAGGTCACCGGGACCGTCGGCCTCGGCTCCGCCTGCGTACCCGACGAACTCCAGCACAGCGGCACCCTCCTGTACTGGAGCTGCGCCTCCGGAGCGGCGGGCGTCCGCGACCTGGCGACCGGGCACACCCACCCCGCCCCGGCGACCGGCGTGCTGCTGGGCGACCGGTTCCTGGCCCACCGCGACGCGGCCGGCGACCTGCGTCTCACGGCCCTGCGGGCGGACGGCGGCACGGCCGACCTGGGCACCGTCACGGGCCTGAAGCAGCCCGCCGCCGGCGACGGACGCGGCACCACCTGGACCGTCGACGCGGGCGCCGGCAAGCTCGTCTGGGTGGGCGCGGACGACACCGTCCACGTCACCGCGCCGCAGCAGGCGGTGTCCCCGCTGCGCGTCGCCCGCACCACGGCGCCCCGGACACCGGCCGGTGAATGGGCCGCCGTGTGGTGGCTCTCCAAGCCCGCCGCGTCCTGGCGGGTCACGCTCACGCACCGCGCGACCGGCGAGGTGGTCCGCACCTGGGCGGGCGAGGGCGCCCGCAGCGCGGTGCGGGTCGCCTGGGACGGCACGTCCCAGTCCGGCACCCCGGCGGCGGCCGGTGCCTACACCTGGCGGCTGACCGCCACCCCGGCGGACGGCACCGGCGCGGAGGCCACGGCCTCGGGCGTCGTCAAACTCGCCGGCTGACCGCAGCGCGCCGACCGGAACCCGCCGGTCGGCCGTGCGCCGACCGCCCCGCCCGCCGACCGGCCGGCCGTGCCCGCCGGCCGGCCGGGGCGCCGGCCTGCCGGTGTGCGTGTGGACTCCGGCCCCTTCCACTCCCCGTTCGTGCCGGGGGAGGGGGAGGGGCCGGAAGGCCGCTACGCCGCCGGACCGGGCGCGGGCGCCGGCCCGCCGGGCCGCCGGACGAACGCGGCCTGCTCGGCGAGGACCCCGTCGGCGTACAACTGCCTGGGCGCGAAGACCGCGGTCAGCGTCAGACGCCACCCCGAGCGCTCCACGTCGTGGTCCACCAGCGCGTGCGTGGCCTCGGGGTGGTGCGCGACCCGGAGGGACGCGGCCGGCAGGAGCTCGCGGTAGACGGCCTCCGTCTCGGCGGCGTCCACGTTGACGTCGTGGCCGCCCAGCACCAGCAGCAGCGGCGTGCCGCGCATCGCCCGGAGGTCCGCCGTCGCGTCCGAGGTGTGGTTCCTGGCGATGAACGCCCACCGCGCGGCCGTCATCTCCCCGGCGTCGCGGACCGCGGCGCGGTACTCGGAGTAGGACGCCCCGCGTCGGAGCAGGGCCAGGGTGGTCTCCCGCCGGCGCAGCGCCGCCTCCCTCCGTCCGGCGGTCGCGCCGTCCCGACGCAGCTCGGCGAGGAGGTTGTACCGGCCCTGCCGCAGCCAGTTGACGGCGGGGGACACGGCGATGACGAACTGCAGCCGCCGGTCGCGTGCGGCGACCTTGGGCAGCACCCAGCCGGCCTGGCTGGCTCCCCACAGCCCGACACGGCGGCCGTCGACGTCCGGGCGGCCGCGCGCCCAGGCCACGGCCGCCAGGGTCTCCTCCGCCCGGTCCGTCATGCTCTGGTCGAGCCAGTCGCCCTCCGAACCGCCGACGCCGGGCTTGCTGAACGACAGCGAGGCGTAGCCCGCCCGGGCGAAGGACTCCCACACCGGCCGGTAGAACGTCTCGTGCGTCGCGTCGACCGGCCCGTCCCCGTGCACGAAGACGACCAGGCCGAACGGCCCGTCGCCCGCCTCGGGCAGGGCGAGTACGCCCTTGAGCAGCTTTCCGTCGTGCCGCAGGGACGCCTTCTCCTCGCGGAGCGCGTAGGTGTTCTGCCACACCATCACCCCGGCCGCCCCGGCGCCCACCGCCAGCACGCCCACCAGCGTCCACACCACGCCTCGCCCCCACCGGGCCCACTGCCGTCCGCCTCGGCCGGATGCCCCATGTCTGATCACCATGCCCGCCCCTGAAATCGATCGACTTCAAAACGTTCGTCTCCGGTATGAACGTATAGAGTATGACCATACAAGAGGGGTCGTGGACGGAAGGGGAGTGGCGTGGACATGTTGATACGCAGGGGTGTACCCGAGGGGGCGGAGGAACGGGTGGCGGCGCTCTACTGGGAGGCGTTCGGCCGCAAGCTCGCCGCCGCGCTCGACCCGCCCGACACGGGGCGCCGGTTCATCGCGGCCCACCTGCGGCACGACCGGGGCGTGACCGCGCTCTCCGGCGGCCAGGTGGTCGGCGTGGCCGGTTACCGGCTCGGCGGCCACGGACTGACCGGCGGCAGCGCGGCGGACGTACTGTCGGCGTACGGCGCGTTCCGCGGCCTGCCCCGGCTCGCGGTCCTCGCCCTGTTCGAACGGACTCCCGCCCAGGGGGAACTCGTCATGGACGGTATCGCCGTGGACGCGGCCCACCGCGGAACCGGCATCGGCGGCCTGCTCCTGAAGGAGGTCGCGGCCGTCGCGGCCGACCACGGCTGCCACCGGATCCGGCTGGACGTCATCGACGTCAACCCCCGGGCGAAGGCGCTGTACGAACGCCACGGCTTCGTCGCCGTCCGCACCGAGAAAACCCCCTGCCTGCGCGGCCTGCTGGGCTTCGGCGCGGTCACCACCATGCACCGCCCGGTCACCGGAGCGGACGCGCCGGGTACGAAGGAGACAAGGTGAAGGCGAACACCACCGCCACCGCCACCGGCCCCGACGACGGCGCGGCCGGCAAGCCGGAGATCCCCACCCGGTTGCTCGTCCACGCCCTGGTCCGCGAGGACGGCACCGTCGACGCGGGCGAGCTCTACACCGTCGCCGAGTCGCTGGGCATGACGGACCAGCAGGTCAGGCTCTGCGTCAAACGCCTTGTCGGCGAGGACCGTTTCACCCAGGAGGGCCGCGGCCGCAAGGCCACCCTCCGCGCCGTCGCCGACGTCACCGGGGCCCTCGCCCCGGACGCCGCGTACGTCCGCCACGCCTACCGGCAGGACGCCGGACTCGCCCCGTGGGACGGGACGTGGCACCTGTTCGCCTTCGCCGTCCCCGAGTCCCGCCGCGCCGCCCGCGACGCCCTGCGCGAGACCCTCCTGCACCTGGGCGCCGCACCCGTTCAGAGCGGCCTCTACGTCACCGCCAACCCCGTCGCCGAGCTCGTCGAAGCCCAAGCCCGCCACCTCGGCGTCCTCGGCACGCTCACCCGCCTCACCACCACCGACCTGCGCATCGGTGACACCACCGACCCGCCGGCGCTGGCCGCCGCCCTGTGGCCACTGGACGAGATCGCCGCCCGTTACGAGGGGCTCGCGACCCTCGCCGCGTCCCGCCTCGCCCGGCTCACCGGCGGTTCCGAGCCCTCGGACGCCGAGCGGCTCACCGCCACGGTGGAACTCGCCGCCCGCTTCACCGCGGCGATGACCCCCGACCCGCTGCTGCCTCCCGAGCTGCTGCCCGGAACATGGCCGGGCAGCCGGGCCCGCCGCCTGACGGCCGACTGCTGGCGGCACCTCCGCGAGCCCCGGCCGGCCGGCCGCGCCCCCGCCCTGCGCCTGTTCGCGCTGTACGCCGATGTGCTGAACACCTGACGTGCGCCCGGAGAAGCCGT
The DNA here is from genome assembly GCF_056432045.1 of Streptomyces sp. NPDC045701. NCBI lineage: Bacteria > Bacillati > Actinomycetota > Actinomycetes > Kitasatosporales > Streptomycetaceae > Streptomyces > Streptomyces sp. NPDC045701. Next base: position 295,832 of record NZ_JBWKJV010000004.1, read on the forward strand.
CCCCCCCCGGACCTTCGGCTCTCCGGGGTCGTGGCCGACGACGTACCGGCCGAGCCGCACCACGCGCTCGAAGCGAGGGAACGTTCCCTCGGCGGAGAGCGGCGCCGCCGAGGCCGGCGGCCCGGTGCCTCCCGGCCGCCTCCACCGGCAACGTGCCGCACCGGCCGCCCCTTCCCGGTGGGCTCAGGCGGCGGCAGCGCCGAACCACCGGGGCAGCCGGCCGAGCAGGTCCTGCTGGTCCTCGCCCACCCACACCACATGGCCGTCCGGCCGCAACAGCACCGCTGGCACGTCGAGCTCGTCGCTGATGTCGACGACGTGGTCGATCCGGTCCGACCACCCCTCCACCGAGAGCCGGCCGGTCCGGTCGAGCAGCAGTCCGCGGCCGCCGTGCATCAACTCGTAGAGGCGCCCCCGCTTCAGGGTCACGTCCCGCAGCCGGCGGCCGAGCAGCTCATGGCCCTCGCCGACGTCGTAACGGACACCGATCGCCGTGATCCTCTCGATCAGGTACCGGTTCACCTCCTCGAAGTCCATGAGCTCCGTCAGCAGCCGGCGCACCGATCGGGGCCCCGGCTCGGGCGTCAGCAGCAGCATCTGCGCACGGGTGTTGTCCAGCACGTCGGCGGCCACCGGGTGCCGTTCGCTGTGGTAGCTGTCCAGCAGTCCTTCCGGCGCCCAGCCGTTGACCTCGGCTGCCAGCTTCCAGCCGAGGTTGAACGCGTCCTGGATCCCCAGGTTGAGGCCCTGCCCTCCGGTGGGCGGGTGGATGTGCGCGGCGTCCCCCGCGAGCAGCACCCGGCCGACCCGGTACCGCTCGGCCAGCCGGGTGGCATCGCCGAAGCGGGAGAGCCAGCGCGGTGAGTGCACACCGAAGTCGGTTCCGGCGAACGCCCGGAGCTGCTGCCTGAACTCGTCGAGGGTGGGCGCCGCCGCGCGGTCCTCGGCGACCCCGTCGGCCGGCACGACGACGCGGTGCACGCCCTTGTTCCCGTCCACGTCGGGAATGACGCCGAACAGCAGCTGGGTCTCGCGGACCTCCGCGACGACGGCCGCGATCACCTCCGGGTCCTCGGTGACCTCCATGTCGCCCAGCAGTGTCTCGACCTTGGCGGGTTCCCCGGGGAAGCCGACGCCCAGCAGCTTGCGCACCGCGCTGCGGCCCCCGTCGCAGCCGACGAGGTAGCGCGAGCGCAGCCGGGTGCCGTCGGCCAGCTCGGCGGTCACCCCGTGGTCGTCCTGGCTCAGCCCGACCACTTCGCAGCCCCGGCGGATCTCCGCACCGAGCTCGGCCGCGTGCTCGGCCAGCAGGCGCTCGGTGACCGTCTGCGGGATAGAGAGGACGTACGAGTGCGTGGTGTCCAGCCGGTCGGGCCACGCCTTCGCGATGCCGGCGAAGAACCCGCCGACGGCGAACCGTTCACCGAGCGACAGGAACCGCTCCACCAGGCCGCGCTGGTCCATCACCTCGACGCTGCGCGCGTGCAGCCCCCGCGCCCGGGACTGCCTGGTCGGCTCGTCCAGCCTCTCGAGCACGACGGTCCGCACCCCGGCCAGCCGCAACTCACCGGCCAGCATCAGACCCGTCGGTCCGCCACCGACGACGATCACGTCAATCATGAATCCCCCCAATGAGACAGGAGCGCGCATATGACGCGCATCCCCGAAACCCGCAGATCCCGGGTTCGGCTGACGATTCTGCGCCAGGACCGGGGCCTTGCCGCAAGGCCCCCGGTGAGCTATAAGTTGAGAGTGGCAAGGAGTGGCTGAACCTCCTTGCCTTTTGTTTTTCCCCCGACCCCCGACCCCCGACCCCCGACCCCCGACCCCCGACCCCCGACCGCCGACCGCCGACCGGCAACGGCGCCGGACCGCGTCGTGCCCCGCCCGGTTAGGATCCGGCCATGCCGCTGACCATGCAGGACGTGAACCGGTTCGAGGTCGCCAGGCCCCGTCTGGAAGCGATCGCCTACCGTCTCCTCGGCTCCGCGAGCGAGGCCGAGGACGCCGTGCAGGACACGTTCCTGCGCTGGCAGGCGGCGGACGTCGAGCGCATCGAGGTGCCCGAGGCGTGGCTCACGAAGGTGCTCACCAACCTGTGCCTCAACCGGCTCACCTCCGCCCGCGCGCGGCGTGAGACCTACGTGGGCCAGTGGCTGCCCGAGCCGCTGCTCGACGGCGACCCCATGCTCGGTCCGGCCGACACCGCCGAGCAGCGCGAGTCGGTCTCGTACGCCGTCCTCACCCTCATGGAACGGCTGACCCCCAACGAGCGGGCGGTGTACGTACTGCGGGAGGCCTTCGACTACCCGTACCGGGAGATCGCCGAGATCCTCGACATCACCGAGAACGCCGGCCAGCAGATCTTCCACCGCGCCAAGAAGCACATCGCGGAGGGCAAGGCCCGCACCGAGATCGACCAGGCCGCCGCCCGGCGCGTCGTCGAGGAGTTCCTGGCCGCCGCCAGGACGGGAAAGACCGAGCCGCTCGTGCGGCTGCTCACCGCCGACGCGTTCTCGGTCGGCGACGGCGGCGGCAAGGTGCCCGCCCGCGCCAAGGCGTTCGAGGGCGCCGTCGCGGTCGCGAAGTTCATCCGGGGCCTGTTCAAGCCCACACTGTCCAAGCGCGTCCTGGTCGGCGGCTCGCCCGCGATCCACATCGCCACCGCCAACGGCGGGCCGGCCGTCGTGGCGGTCCTCGACGGCCGGGTCATCGGCGTCATGTGCGCGGAGATCACCGCCGACGGCATCGCCGCGTTCCGCAACCAGGTCAACCCCGACAAGCTCGAGCGCGCGACCGGGATGTGGGCGGCCACGGACCGCGGGGAGCCCCTGTTCCACGCCTTCTGACCATGGTGCGAGGTGCTCTGCTCCCGGTGTGAGCCGCTTCACACCGGGATCCCGTCAGGAATCGGAGACCTGCCCGGTTCAAGGGGCGAAGCCGCGCAAGACAAGGGGCTGACCCGCGCAGACAGGAGCACGCACCATGCAGCACCGCATCATCGTCCTCGGCGCCGGATACGCGGGAGCCACCGCGGCCGGCCGCCTCGCCCGGCGACTGCACCGCGACGACGTGACCATCACGCTCGTCAACGCCGACCCCGACTTCGTCGAGCGTGTCCGGCTGCACCAGCTCGCGGCCGGCCAGGACCTGAAGGCCCGGCCCTTCGGCGAGATGTTCCGGGGCACCGGCGTCGAGCTGACGTACGCGAGGGTCACCGGCGTGGACGCCGACCGCAGGACCGTCGCGGTCACCGCCGCGGACGGCGCCGCCGGGGAACTGGCGTACGACACCCTCGTGTACGCCCTCGGCAGCGGCTGGAACGACCAGGGCGTCCCCGGCACCGCCGAGCACGCCCACGAGGTCGCGAGCCGGGCCGGGGCGCTCCGGCTGCGCGAGCGGCTGGCCGGCCTGACCGCCGGACAGCCGGTGGTCGTCGTCGGCGGCGGCCTCACCGGCCTGGAGACCGCGACCGAGATCGCCGAAGCCCGCCCGGACCTCACCGTCGCCCTCGCCACCAACGGCGGCCTCGGCGACTGGCTCTCGGCCAAGGGCCGCGGGCACCTCCGGAAGGTGTGCGCCACGCTCGGCATCACCGTGCACGAGCACACCGCCGTCACCGCCGTGGAGGCCGACCGCGTCACCACCGGCGACGGCAGGGCCATCCCGGCCGCGGTCACCGTGTGGACCACCGGCTTCGCCGTCCACCCCATCGCGAAGGCCACCACCCTGGACGTCACCGGCAGCGGGCAGATCGTGGTCGACGGAACCATGCGCTCCGTCTCGCACCCGGACGTGTACGCCGTCGGCGACGCCGCCCTGGTGGCTGGCCCCGGCGACAAGCCGCTGCGGATGTCCTGCGCCTCGGGCGTCCCCACCGCCTGGCAGGCGGCCGACGCCATCGCGGCACGCCTCACCGGCGGGAAGCTCCCGCAGGTCCCGCTGCGTTACTTCAACCAGTGCGTCTCCCTCGGCCGCAAGCAGGGCCTGATCCAGTACGTCACCGCCGACGACCGGTCCGTCGGCGCGGCTCTCACCGGCCGGTTCGCCGCCGCCTACAAGGAACTCGTCTGCAAGGGCGCGGCCTGGGGCGTCGCCAACCCGACCCTCGGCCTGCCGACCCGCCGCCGCCGCGTCACGCGGCAGGCGCCCCACGTCCCTTCGGCGCCCCGGGCCGCCCGCGCGGCCGACGTGCCCCGCGAGGGGGCGACCGGCACGGCCGACGCACCCGCCTGACGGGGCCTGCGGCGCGCAGTGGCATCCCCGGATGCCGGACAAGGAGACGCTGGTCCCGTCGGCCGGGCAGGCCGACACCGGCGCCCTGCGGGCCAGCGACCCCGGTGAACTCGACCGGTACGTGGCCGGGCCCGCCCACCCCTGGTGGCGGCGGACGCCCTGCGCGCGGGCGCTCGCCGGACGCGTACCGGAGGCGTGGGCGGCCGCGCTTCTCGACCGGGTCCGCGACGCCGGGGACGTGAGCGAGGTCCGCCGGGCGCCGCGCGACGTCGTCGGGGACCGCCCGGAGCTGTTGCCCTGGCTCCGCGACGAGGGACGCCGCCACGAGAAGTCGTACGGCATGCCGGAGGCGTTCCTCACGGCCCGCGGCCCGGCCGGCGATCTCACGGCGGCCGGGGGAGCCGACCGTCCTCGCCGCCGACCCGTGGCGGCACGGGGCGGGGAGGGCGTGACGGACAGGCTCGCCGACCCGGCCCGGAGGGTGGCCCACCGGCCCACACCCTCGTCCACGACGCCGGCCGTCTCCGGTCGTACGTCACCGGGGCGCCGACGACCGAGGCCGGGCTGCGGGCGATCCTCGCGCCGCACCGGCTCACCGACGACCTGGACGAAACCCGCGGGCTCCACGGGGCGCTGGGCAGCCCCCGCGTCGAAGTGCCTGGCCCGAACCCGGAACTGCGGACCTCGATCCTCCGCGAGTACGCGCCCGGAAGCCGGCGCACGACCGACCCGCGTCGACGCGGCGACCGAGGTCACCGACCCGCACGTCCACCACTTGGTTCGGCGTGCGCCCGAAGGAGCGGGGGAGCGAGCGACGGTCGGGCCCGTCAGCGTCCCAGCGCCCCACGGAGCGTCAGTCCGTGGTGGCGGCGCAGTCGGCGCGTCTCCCACCAGGACAGGGCCGTGACGGTGACAGGGGCGCCGAGGATGAAGACCGCCCGGGCACCCGCCGGGACCTGGGGGTAGGCGCCCGTGATCACGTCCAGGAGGGCCACCTCCCAGACCAGCGCGCCGGCGAGGATCGGCGGCAGCACCTCGTGGATGTCGGCGGTACGGAAGACGTGCACGAGCGACAGGCCGATGCCGTAGAGCGCGAAAACGACCGACCACAGGCACAGCACCCCGAGGGCGATCTTTCCCGGCAGCCCGATGAGGTCCCGGAACCCCGCCAACTCGGGCGCGAACGCGAGCGCCGAGGTGCCCATGGTCGCCATGATGGCCACCACCGCTCCGAGCGAACGCAGGGCCCGTCGCAGGTAGACGCGCCGCAACCCGCCCTGCGCGGCAGCCACGAAGGCGCCGACCACCACCGGGAAGGTGCAGACCAGCACCAGGACACTGGACCAGCTCTGGTTGAAGCGTTCGTCCGCCACGGCCTTGGCGTCCTCGGCGCTGACGACGGCGTTGTAGGTGACCATCAGGACTACCCAGGCGACGAGACCCAGAGCGGTGCGCCACAACTGAAGCCTGCGGACCTGCGGATCCTCCACGATCCCGGGACGCGAGGGCCGGAACGTCCGCTGGGCGGCATACAACGGATTGCGGACACCTCGCAAGATCTTCCGCCCCCGAGACGGCTCCGGCGGCGGAACCTGAGGATGGGGCGGCGCGTACGGGTACCCCTGCGGAGGGACCGGCTGGTACGGGTAGCTCTGCGGCGGGACGTACGGGGATCCCGGCGGGACCGGGGAGCCCTGGCCCGGCCGTCCCGCGGGCGGCCCACCGCCCGCGCCGCTCGCCGGGTTCCCGTATCCGCCCCCGCCGTAACCGCTCATGTCCCGCACCCCCGCTGTTCTGGCTTCGAGGCGTCACATCGTAGTGGTGCGAACGTGCCGAGCCGGCTGTCGTGAGCGTCAGGGAGGAGCGGTCTCCGCCGGCGGCGAGGGCGTCGATGCCGTGTTCGTCGGTGGGCCCGCGGCGTCACGTTCCGTCGGTGATGTAGTAATCGTTCGTCAGGTACTCCAGGGTGTAGCTGCCGAGGTCGCTCTCCGAGAAGGTCGCGGAGGCCCTGACCGCTTCGAGCGGCATCTCGATCTTGTCGAGGGTGTGCACGGTGACGCGCTGCGGATCGACCGTCGCGGTCCGCAGGGCCTGCTTCTGCGCGGGCGAGATCATCTGGAACACGATGACGTACGTCGACGTACAGGGCCCGAAGCCCTTGTCCTCCGCCTCCTTCGCGCCGGGGCCGGCCACTTCGCACACCGTGTCGATGTCCTCACGGCCGAGGGCGTGGAGGTACTCCTCGTACCGTTCGATCGCGCGCTCTTTCATCCTCGGCGCGGGCTGCCCGCCGGTCGGGGCGGCTGACGGCTTCTCGGTGCGGGCGGGCGTGGACGGCGCGGCCGACGGCGTATCCGTCGCCATGGACGTGGCCGGCCGGGAGGCCTTGGCGTCCGCGCCGTCCTTCGCCTTCTCCGGACCGCACGCGCACGCCACCAGCGCCACGCAGGCGGATACCAGCCCGCTCACACATGCCCGCGTCCTCATTCGTGTCCTCCCTCAGCCGACCACACGTCAAGAGGTCACGCAGGATCCAGGCGAACGGTTCCCGAGCCGGTTCAGGAGCGGGTTCGGGTCCGGTGCCGCCGCGCGGGCCTGTCGTCAGTCGGGGGGCCGGACGCGCATCCCGCTCGGCTGTCTCGGCGACGCGTTCGCTGTGCGCCAACCGCCGGTCCCAGTCGGCGGCGAGCGAGGCCATCCACCGTGCCGTCGAGTCCAGCGCCGCGGGCCGCGCCGCGTACCGCACCTCCCGTCCGACCCGGCTGCCGGCGACCAGCCCGGCGGCGTCCAGGACGGCGAGGTGCTTGACCACCGCCGGCCGCGAGACGGCCAACCGTTCCGCGAATGGTGAGTGGCGCGAGGGATGCCCCTCCACCGCAGCGGCCGGCGCCGACGGGGGCGCCGGCGAGTCCGGCGGCCGGCGGTGGCCCATAAGCTGTCACCCGGACCGGATGGGGAGAGGCCATGGTTTTTGATCCGCAGTTGCAAGCCCTATACGAGCAGCGGGCCGCGCAGGGTGCCAGGCCGTTGTACGAGATGACACTCGCCGAGGCCAGGGCGGCCGACCTGGCCGCTGTGCGGGCCGACGCGGGGGTACCCGAGCCCGTGCGGGAGGTGCTCGACGAACGGATACCGGGTCCCGCCGGAACACTGCCCGTCCGCGTCTACCGGCCCGGCGCGGACCTGGGGCCCCTGCCCGTGCTCGTCTACTTCTTCGGCGGCGGCTGGACCCTGGGCAGCATCGAGACGAGTGACGCGATCTGCCGCAGCCTGACCAATGCCGCAGGCTGCCTCACCGTCGCGGTGGGATACCGCCTGGCCCCGGAGAACAAGTTCCCCGCCGCGGTCCAGGACTGCTTCACGGGTCTGCGCTGGGTCGCCGAGCACGCCGCCCGCCTGGGCGGTGACGCCTCGCGCATCGCCGTCGGCGGCGACAGCGCCGGAGGCAACCTCGCCGCCGCCACGACCCTCATGGCACGGGACGCGGGCGGCCCCGCCCTCCTCGCCCAACTGCTCGTCTATCCCAACACCGACTACTTCGCCGACACCCCGTCCCGCCGCGAGAACACCGATCCGCTGCTCTTCAACGACAAGTCCGTGCAGTGGTACTGGGACAACTACCTGTCGTCGCCCGAGGACGCGAAGAACCCCCTCGTGTCCCCGTTGCGCGCCTCCTCGCACGCGGATCTGCCACGCGCTCTCGTCATCACCGCCGAGCACGACCCGCTGCGCGACGAGGGCGAGGAGTACGCCCGGCGCCTGCGCGACAGCGGTGTGCCGGTCGAGTCGACGCGCTACCAGGGGGTTGCCCACGGCTTCTTCGCCATGGCCGGCACCCTCGACGCGGGCGGCCGCGCCATCGGGCAGGCGGCCGCCTTCCTGCGCGCCGCGTTCACCGGTGCTGCCGCCGGCACCTGACCGCCGCACGTGGGCGAAGGGCGGGCGCCCCGGAGGTCAGGCGCCGGCCCGGCCGCCGGGTTCGGTGACCACGCCGTACCGGTGGTCGCGCAGCGCCGCGCGCAGCCCGGCCGCGCCGGTGAACAGCAGCCCGCGCAGCCCGGCCGCGCGCGCCGCGACCACGTTCTCCTCACGGTCGTCCACGAAGAGGACGTCCGCCGGCTCCTCCGCGAGCGCCCGCAGACACCACGCGTACGCGCCGGGCTCGGGTTTGGCGTGGCCGATCCGGCAGGAGAACCCGCGCACCGCGAAGTGGCTCAACCAGGCCGCGTGCCGCGCCTCGTAATGTGCGGTCAGTTCCGGGGGGATGTTGGAGAGCAGGCCGAGGCGCCGGCCCGCCGCGGCGAGTTCGCCGACGAGCGTCACCATCTCCTCGTCGACCGCGCTCCAGCCCGCGACATCGGCCGCGATGAGCGCTTCGGTCCGCGCGGCGCCGAAGCGCGTGCCCAGTGCCGTACCCACCTCGCGCCAGTAGGCCGGCCCGGTCACGTCGCCCCGGTCGTACGCCGGCCGCAGTCGCCAGTAGGCGTCCCAGAAAGCGGGCGCGGGCACCCCGGCGGTCGCGACGAGCGTGGTGCTCGCCTCGGGGGACTGGTGCCGGGCGATGACGCCGAACAGGTCGAAGAGGACGGTGCCCCGGGATGCCATGGCTCGCCTCACACCTTCCGTACGGTGACGCCGGCCGCGGCCAGCGCCTCGGTCGCCTCGTCGGGGGCCGTCTCGTCGGTGACGACGGCGTCGAGCGCGGTGGGCGGCGCCACGAACGCCAGCGCGGTGCGGGAGAACTTGGCCGCCTCGGCCACGGCGATCGTGCGCCGGGCGGACGCCATCGCCGCGCGTTTGACGGCCGCGTCGGCGAGGTCGTAGGCGGTCAGGCCGTCGTCGGCGGTCAGGCCGCAGCAGCCGATGACGGCGGTGTCGAAGCGGACCGCCGCGAGGGACGCCTCCGCGAGGGGGCCGGTCATCGCCAGTTCGCCCGGCCTCGGCTCACCGCCGGGGAGAAGCAGCCGCACGGACGGGGCGCCGGCCAGCGCGTTGGCGGCGTGCAGCGACAGCGGCATGACGGTGACGCGGCGGTCGCGCAGGGCCCTGGCGACCTCCAGGCACGTCGTCCCGCTGTCGACGACGACGGACTCGCCGTCGGCGATCAGCGCGGCGACGTCCGCCGCGATCCTGCGCTTGACCTCCTCCCCCTCCCGTGCCCGCAACCCGAACGGCGGTTCCACGCCCCGCAGAAGCAGGGTGCGGGCACCGCCGCGGAACCGTTCGAGCACGCCCTGTCCGGCGAGGATCTCCAGGTCGCGGCGCACCGTCATCTCGGAGCAGCCGGTGAGTTCGGCCAGTTCGGCCACGCTCAGCTCGCGCGCCTCCCGGACCGCGGCGGTGATCCGGCGGTGTCGTTCCGTAGTTCCCATGAGCGCATTGCACAGGGATCATGTGCGAAAGTCAACCTATCAAACAGGTTTGTTGTTCATTATGCTCCTCGGCATGAACAAATCATTGCGAGCCGCCCGACTCGCCACGTTCGCCTTCTTCGCCCTGAACGGTTTCGTGATGGGCATGTGGATCGTGCACATTCCCGCGGTCGAGTCCCGCACGGGGATCAGCCACGCCGTACTGGGGTGGCTCCTCCTCCTGCTGGGCGGTGGCGCCTTCGCCGGGATGCAGTTGTGCGGCCGTCTCACCGATCGGCTCGGCGCCCGCCGGGTCGTGCCGGCGGGCGCCGTGCTGTGCAGTGCGGCGGTGGTGCCGCCGGCCTTCGCCGTCGACGCGCCGGGCCTGGGGGTCGCGCTGTTCCTGCTCGGCTTCGGCAACGGCTGTCTGGACGTCAGCATGAACACCCACGCCGTCCAGGTGGAACGCGGCTACGGCCGACCGGTGATGTCCGCGTTCCACGCGGTGTTCTCGCTGGGCGGCGTGCTCGCCGCGCTGGTGGGCGCGCGGCTCATCACCTGGGGCTGGGACCTCGGTGTGACCCTGACCGCCGTCGCCGCCGCCGGCGTCCTGGTCACCCTCGCCGCCACTCCCGCGCTGCTCGCCCCGCCGGGCGCGCGCTCCCGGACCCCGGCGCCCGACGCTCCGACGCCCGGCACCGGCACGATGCCCGGGGTCGGTACGGCGGCCGAGGGGTCACCGCCGGCCGGGCGGCGGCGGACGCCCCGGAAGGTCTGGGTCCTGGCCGTTCTCGCCCTGCTGCTCATGCTCTGCGAAGGCGTCGCCAACGACTGGAGCGTGCTGCACCTGGAGGACGTGCTCGGCGCGCCCGCCGCCACCGCGGCCTTCGCCTACGGCGCCTTCGCCACCGCCATGACGGTGGGCCGGCTGCTCACCGACCGGGTCGCCGCCCGCACCGGCCCGGTGTTCATCGTCCGCTACGGCGCCGCCGCCGCGGGCGCCGGTCTGGCCGTCGCCGCGCTGTCCCCGTGGGTGCTGCCCGCGCTGGTGGGCTGGGCCGTCTTCGGGCTCGGGCTGTCGGGCTGCGTACCGCAGTTCTTCAGCGCCGCCGGCCACACCGACGAGGACGCGGCCGGCGCCCATGTCTCCCGGGTCGCGGGGCTGGGCTACCTCGGCATGCTGGCCGGGCCCGCCGTCATCGGCCCCCTGACGCACCTCGTGCCGCTGAACCTCGCGCTGTTGCTGCCGGTGGCGCTCTGCGCGGTGGCGGCAGCGGCGGCCGGTGTCCTGCGGGCCGACCCGCCGCCCGCGCCCGGGCAGGCTCCCGGGCCGACGCGCGGCACCCGGCCCGCCGACCGGGCGGCCGACACGGGCGCGGTGTGAGACCGGGGTGCGGGCCCGCGCCGGCCGCCCCCGTCGACGCGCGCCGCGACGACCCGGCCCTCCGGCCGGTGAACGGCTCTCCCGCCGCCGACACGGCCGACGGCGCGGGGGGAGTGAGTTCGTGGATTTCCACGATGCCCGGCAGCCGCCGTACGCGACAGTCTGATGCCCGGGCGATCGCCCCGCACCTTCCTCTTCTCAGAGCCGGGAGCTCACCATGCGCGTCACCACCATCGCGGTCGTGTCAGCCCTCGCCGTGGCCGTCGTCGGCGGGCCGGCCACCGCGTACGCCGCCGAACCGGACACCGCCACCGCCGGTGCGACACAGGCGGCCACCGGCCTGCCCGCCGAGGCCGGCGCGCTCGCCGGCTGGCGGGAAGGCCCCTACAGCGACCCCGAGATCGCCGCGGCGGCCGCGCAACTCACCATCGGCATCGGCAGGGCGACCGCCTACTACCTGGTGCAGGTCTGGGACACCGTGCGGCAGACCACCAACTGGTGGATCAACTACACCTGACCTACCCGCCGCCCGCACCGGACCGGCGGCTTCGCCCCACCTCCCGTACGTCTCCCACCTGAGCGAAAGGCCACCGTGAACACCGACAAGCCCTCCCTCGCCCCCCGCGCCCCTCGCACGGCCGCGAGGGTGCTCCTCACCGCGCTGCTCGCCCTGGGCGGCACCGCGGCCCTCGCCGCCCCGGCCGCGGCGACCGTGCCGCGGGCGGAGGCCGAGGCCACCGCACCGCTCGGCCCGCAGGCCGCCCGCAGCACCCGGGTGGAGTTCGACAACCGGACCGCCGCCGGCATGCAGCGCGTTCAGGCGGAGCTCCAGCACGGCTGCTGGACCTCCTTCGTGCCCGAGTACGTCCCCGCGTACCAACAGCGGTCGTGGGAGAGCGAGTCCTGCGGCATGCTGACCGGGACGGAAGGGAGGGCGTCGTTCTCCGTGCCCGGCGGCGAGGTCGCCGTCCACTGGAACAACCCCTACGCCGGCAGCAACAGTTACCACTGCACGGCACCGAACGGGTACCACTGCGTCAAGGACTCCACCACCGGCGGCGGCAACAACGCGACGGTACGCTTCCGGCTGACCGGGTCGCCGGCGCTGACCACAGCGGTCACGGCCGGTCCGACGGCGGCACAGGCCGCCCGCAGCACGCACGTGACGTTCAACAACCACACCGACCGTCTCATGGTCCGCACCGACGCCCGCCTCTCCTGGGGCGTGTGGACGGCCAACCAGTACCCGCCGGAGGCCATCCCGCCGGGGAACACCCGCTCCTGGCAGAGCGAGTCCGAGGGGTTCGCGACCGGAACGCAGGGCGAGACGACCTTCGCGCTGCAGGGCGTGGGCGACGTCAAGGTCAAGTGGAACAACCCCTACGTGGGCAGCAACAGTTACGAGTGCTCCGCACCCGCCGGATACCAGTGCCGGCGGTCCGGCGGCAGCGGTGACAACGCCAGCCCGGTGTTCACCCTCTCCTGAACGCCCCGTGCCCTTCCCCTCGCCCCTCCGGCGTCCGGGGCGAGGGGAGGGGCGCGCCGGTCAGCTCCGCCTCCCCTGCCAGGACCGCCGCCAGCTGCGTACGCCGTGTGATGGCCAGCTTGCGGTAGGCGCTGGTCAGATGGGTCTCGACGGTACGGCGGGTGAGGTGCAGCGCCGCGGAGATGTGGGCGTTGGTGTGGCCCGAGGCCGCCAGTTCGACGACCCGCCGCTCGGCGGCGGTCAGCGCGGGACAGCCCGTCCTGGCCCGCGACCCGCCGCGCACCCGCCCCTCGCGCAGGGCCTCCTCCACCACGCCGAGCAGCCGGCCGGCACGCGGCGGGGCGCCGTCCCCGGGCGCCGGAGCGGGCACCGCCACCGCCAGCGCGACGGTGTGGGCCTCGCGCAGCGCGTCACGCCCCTTGCGGCCGTTGCCGGCCTCGATGCGGGCCCGGCCGAGATCGACCAGCGTCTCGGCGAGCTCCACGGGCGCGGGGCTCGGCCGGAGCAGCTCGGCGGCCTCGGTCAGCGAGTCCAGGGCCAGCCGCCCGCCCACCGCCGCGGCGTACGCCCGCAGGGCCCGGCCGACGGTACGGGCGGTTCCCCAGGTCCGGGCGTGCCGCAGCTCCTCCTCGGCGAACTCGCGGGCCTCCTGCCGCCGCCTCAGACGCACCAGGGCGAACGCCGCGCCCGAGCGCCACGGTGTGGCGACCGGAGCGACGAAGTCGCGGGCGCTCTGGCCGGCACCGCACGCCAGGTGGTCCTCCAGCGCCGCCTGCCAGTCGCCGTCCGCCGCGTGCAGCAGCGCCCGCGCGTGGCGCAGCTCGTTCCACTCCCAGGAGCTGTCGGCGCCTGACGGGCCGGGACCGGCCAGGACCTCCCACGCCTCGGCGCGCCGGCCGGTCTCGAGGAGGGTGGTCGCCACCATCGCCGTCAGGTGCGGCAGGCGGACGCCCTGCCCGGCGGACGCCTCCACCAGGGGCGCGTTCTCGGTGACGACACGGGGGAAGTCACCCGCCCACAGGGCCGCCTCGGCCCGGACGCTCAGCAGGCACTGCACGCCCGCGTCCGTCAGGTCCGGAGGTGCGGGCGCCGGGGGAAGGCAGGAGTCGGCCAGGTCGCGCGCCTCCCGCAGACGGTCCGCCCACTGCAGGAGGGTGGCCGCGCTGCCCAGCCAGGCGGTCCGCAGCCGGGGGTCCACCGGCGCCGCCAGGCGCGGCCGGACCCGCCCGAGCGCCTCGGCCGCCGAGCAGAGCCCGGCCCCGGCCTCGTACTCGGTGATCAGACCGCACACCAGCGGCTCGATGGTGCCCGGCGCGGTCGGCGCGAGAGCGTGCAGACGGGCCACCGCGCCGCGCCAGGCGACGGCGTCGTGCGAGGAGATGAGCGCCCCGAGGGTCTGGAGGACCTGCACCAGCTCGTCGTCGTCCGTGCCGCGGCCGGCCTGGCGCAGGACGCTCAACGCGGTGTCGGTACGCCGGCCCGCGACCAGCGCCGCACTGAGGGCGGGTGCCGCCGCCGCCCGGTCCCGGACGTCGGTGTGGAGCTCCAGCCCGGTGCGGAGCCTGCGGATACCGGCCGTCGCGCTGAGCGGGAGCTCCAGGGCACCGAGGCGCAGGGTCAGGCCGGCACGCCGGGTGGCGGGGAGCGGCCCGCTCAGGGCGTGGCGGAGGTACGCGGTGGCCTCGGCGACGCGACCGGCGCGGGCGGCCTCCTCCGCCGCCTCGGCAAGGGAGCGGGCCATCCACTCCTCGCCGGGCCGGTCGACGTGCAGGAGCCGGGAGGCCACCGTCGTCGCGGGTGCCCCGCCCTCGTCGAGCAGTCCGGCGATGCGCGCGTGCAGCGCGGCGGTCTCTCCCGGTTCGGCGGCGGCGAGGACGGCCTCCCGTGCGAGGGGGTGGCGCAGCAACCGGCCGAGACGGCGCACCGAGCGGGCGCTCGGGGGACGCTCGTGCGGGCAGAGGTCGGCGACCTGGGCGAGGAGGCGGGGCGCGGCGGGCGCCTCGCCCTGCGCCGCCACGGCCAGGGCGAGGCAGACGTGACGGGAACGCGGATCGGCCCGGTGCCTGAGCCAGCCGGTGATGGTGTCGCGGTAGCGGCTGTGCGCCGGGGCGGCCGGCGGGCGGGGGAGCGGCCCCTCGGCGAGGTCGGCGACGAGCGCCCGCACCAGGGCCGGATTGCCCGCGCCCGCGTCGACGCAGGTGGCGGCCTGCTCCGCGCCCAGCCCGGCGGCCCGGGCGATGCGGGTGACGGCGGACGCGCCCAGCGAACGCAGGGCGACGGCCGTGCCCGTGGCGGGCGGCAGCGGCGTGGGATCGCCCTGGTCGAGGCACTCGGTGAGCACCAGCAGGACGGGTAGGCCGGCGATGCGGCGCGCGAGGTAGCCGATCCAGCGCCGGGACGGCTCGTCGGCGTGGTGCAGGTCGTCCACCGCGAGCAGCACCGGGCGCTCGGCGGCGGACCGGGCCAGGCCGGTCACCAACCGGTGGAACACCCGCTGTTCGTCCGGCCCGGACGGCGCCGAGAAGGGTACGGTGGCGTCCTCCGGGAAGACCTGCCGGACGAGCCCGAACGGGAACGCGCTCTCCTCCGGTACGCAGCGCGCCCGTCCCACCCGCATGGCACCGTCGGCGGTGTGCCGCCGGACGATCGCGTCCAGCGCGACCGTCCGGCCCATGCCGGCCGCCGCCGCCAGAAGCATCCAGCGTCCGCTGCCGTCCCGGGCGGCAGCCGCTGCCGCCGCGGCCGTGCCGAACACCTCGTCGCGCTCCAGCAACACCTGTCCACGTCCCCCTTCGTCCCATGCCGGTGCCCCGGGGGCACCACTCGTCCGCTGGTCGGGCGGACGAGTTCCCGAGAGCCAGCATGGCGGACGAGCGGCGATCGGGAAGCGGGGGCTTCGGCCAGATCATCCGGCCGGTGCCCGGTTCCGGCCACGCCGGTTCCGGGCACGCCGCCCCGGCGTCCCCGGGGCCGCCGGCCGTCAGGCCGGCGCCGCTCCCGGCGTCTCCGGGCCCCGGGCGCCCCGGCCCGGCAACCGCTCCTCCGCCCGCCCCTTCACCCGCTCCGCCAGGACGAAGGTGACGCTGATGAGCAGCGCCCAGGCGCCGAACTTGGTGAGCGCCACCGGCTGCCATCCGTCCAGTTGGTGGGGGTAGCTCCAGGCGCCGACATAGGTGGCGGCGTTCTCGGCCACCCACAGGAAGAACCCGATCAGGACGAAGGAGAGGGCCAACGGCATGCGGTAGCGGCGCGGGCCGACGGTGAATCCGACCCACGCCCCCGCCGTCACGCCCACCATCGCCACGGCGAGCGGCCAGCGCAGGTCCGGCAGCCAGTGGTGGGTGAAGAAGTTGGCGTACACCGCCGCGGCGACCAGGGCGGTCGCGGCGGCGCGGTACCCGGTGAAGCGCAGCGCGAACAGGTGCCAGGCCCGGCAGATGTAGCTCGCCACCGCGGCGTACATGAATCCGCCGTACAACGGCACACCGGCGATCTTCGTCACCGCGTCCTCCGGATAGCTCCACGATCCGAGGCGCACCTTGACGAGCTCGAACAGCAGCCCCACGACATGGCACGCCGCGATCACCAGCGTGTCGCGCCGGCTCTCCCACCCCATCCGCCGCGCGCCCAGCGTCAGCAGCACCCCGTAGACGAACACCAGGTCGTACCGCGCCACCGGCAGTTCGGGCATCGCCCGCGACGCGGCGATTCCGCCGAGGAGCGCCACCGCGAACACGCAGCACCGCACCTGCAGAAGGGTGAACCGGGCCAGCTGAGCGACGCCGCCGAGAAATCCGTGCATGCGGTCGAGGACGCCCCAGGTCACCCGCTGGTTCAATCCGCCCCGCGCACCACCGGCGGGACGGCGGACGGACACGGTGGGCGCGGCACGGCCGCAGGCCGGGCGCGGGCGGCGCGACCCGGAGGAGAGCCCACCGGGGCGGCCGCCGGGAGGACCGCCGGGGGAGGGGCCGTTTCGACTTGTCGCCACCCGTCGGGAAGAATCAGGCCCATGAGCGAAAATGTCTTCTTCAACGTCTCTGCCAACGGCGAGAACCTCGGCCGCATCGTCTTCCGGCTGTTCGACGATGTGGTCCCCAAGACCGCCCGCAACTTCCGCGAGCTGGCCACCGGCCAGAACGGCTACGGCTACAAGGGTTCGCCCTTCCACCGGGTCATCCCCGAGTTCATGCTCCAGGGCGGCGACTTCACCAACGGCAACGGCACCGGTGGCAAGAGCATCTACGGCGAGACCTTCGCCGACGAGAACTTCCAGCTCAAGCACGACCGGCCGTACCTGCTGAGCATGGCCAACGCGGGCCCCGGCACGAACGGCTCGCAGTTCTTCGTCACGACCGTGGTCACCCCGTGGCTGGACGGCAAGCACGTCGTCTTCGGTGAGGTCGTCGAGGGCCAGGACGTCGTCAGGACGATCGAGGCCCTCGGCAGCCGCTCGGGCGCCACCGCCAAGAAGATCGTCGTCGACGACTGCGGCGTCGTCGCCTAGGGAGTGTCCGGAAAGGGTCGGCGCCCGCCCGAATCGAGGGGCGGCGTACGTCCGCGTACGCCGCCCCCCGCACTCCTCGGCGCGTGGCCGTCGGGGCCCGCGCCGCGCTTCGCCCGACCGGGCATCGCGCGCGGGCGTGGCGCCCGGGCCAGGACGTTCAGCGACGGCTCCCCGCCGGGCCGGACGCCGCCCCGGGCGAGGAACCGGCCGCCACGGAGGCGACGGTCGCCGGGTCCTCCCCGGTCAGTTCCACGATCCGGTGCTGCGGCACCCCCGCGAGCACGGCCCTCGACAGGAGCGCGTCCCGCTCGCCCGCGCACTCGCGGTAGGCCAGCAGCTCCTCCTCCACCCGGGTGACGGCGCCGGGCGCCAGGACGTGGCGCAGCCGCAGCAGCTCCTCTTCGCCGAGGGGAACCGGGAGCTTCTCCGTCCCCTCCGGGATGCGCCCCGTCTCCTCGGGAGGCGACAGCCGCAGTGCGGTGGAGGCCGCCGTGACCCCGTGGGCGTCGAGCCAGGCCCGTACGGCGGGAGTCTCCAGGCACGCGAGGTCGCCCACGGCGGCGAGCGGAGCACCCAGCTGTGCGGCCGTGCCGTCGGCGAGGAACAGGTAGGCGTCGTCGGTCATGCTCGTCTCCTTGGCGGAAGCGATGGTCGTGTGCTGTCGCCCCACTACCCCGTAACGCGCGGTACACCGCCCGATCGTCGCGACGGCCACCCCTGAAGGTGCCAACACGCGCCCGGTCGGCGGAAGTTGGCGTGGCGCACCAGGGCCCTGGGGGAAACCGGGGTAATGGGAACGGCGGGGACCGGGGGCGCGATGCCGGCCAGGAGCGCCCGGGCGGCGGCCGGCGCGGGTGACCCCGCCCGAGCCCTCCCGCCGGCGCCCATCACACCCCCGCCCCTCGTCCCCGTCCTCCGTTCGCAGCAACCGCGATGGCCCGAGCCGCTGTCATGGGCGAGGGTGAGCAGGGCGCCGACCTCCGCCGGTGCCTTCCGCCTGGGCAAGGGAGCCAGAGCATGTCCGAACGCAACACCGTCCTGCGCAGCCTGCACGACGTGGGCCTGGCCGCCTGGTTCGGCGGCTCCCTGATGGGAGCGGTCGGCCTGAACGGGGCGGCCCGTGACGAGGGCGGCACCTGGGCGTCGACCGCCCGGATCGCCAGCTCCGGCTGGGCGAAGTGGACACCCGTCAACGCCGCCGCCATCGCCACGCACCTGTTCGGCGCCGGGGGCCTGCTGGCGGTGAACGCACCCCGTGTCGCCACCCAGCAGGGCGTCGCCGCCTCCACCCTCGCCAAGACCGTCCTGACCGGCGCCGCGCTCGCGGCCACCGCCTACAGCAGGGTGCTCGGCAAGAAGATCGAGCTCGCCGCCTCCTCGGACCCCGAGGACGCCGAGAAGGCCGCCAAGCACCCGATCGACACCGACAAGGCGCAGCGGCAGCTGTCCTGCATGCAGTGGACCATCCCGGCCCTGACCGGCGGCCTGCTGATCCTCAGCGCCCTGCACGGCGAGCAGCAGCGCCCGGCCGAACAGGCCCAGGGCATGTGGGAGCGCGCCAGGACCATGACGCCCTCCATGCTGGCGTCGGTCCCGCACTGGCACGCGACGCACTGACGGCTCCGCGCCCCCGGCCGCCCACCGTCGGCCGGGAGCGGGGCACGGCACACCCAGGGCCCGGTGACCGCCTCCGGCGCACCGGGCCCTGGCGTGCCGAAGAGCCGAAGAGCGGGTGTACGACCGGCACCGCGGACGGGTGCGGTGTCGGCCCGCTCCGCATCCTCTGCGCCCGGGGCGGAAAGCCGCTCCGGGCGCGCGCGTGCGGCCGCGCCGCCCCGCCCACCGCGCCGGCCCCGCCGACGAACACCGCGGTCACCGCCGCGGGCCGGCTGCCCCCCTGCGCCACGCGGCGCCCGAGCAGCCATGGACGTGACGCCGACGCCGTGCGCGATCACGACGTCCGGAAGTAGAGGACTCTTCCACCGTGCCGCCGCTGTCCCGGGGGTGGACGCCGTACGACTCGCCCGGCTCGTACGGCCGTTCGCGGTTCAGGCCCCGGCCGGCCGCGCGGACGCAACCCGCTGACCGGCGCCGTCGCCGGTGGGTGCGCGAGCCGATGCGGGGCAGGCGAATCGGATCGATGCCGAGGAGACGGAGGAATGGGCATGGCGGACGCTCTGGTGGCGGGTGGATGGGGGCTGTTCGCGGGGGCGGCCCTGCTGGTGGGCGCCGTCGCCGGCGCGTTCTTCTCCGTGCCGGCCCGGTGGGTGGCCCTGATCATGGCGTTCGGCAGCGGGGTGCTCATCTCGGCCGTCTCCTTCGACCTGGTGGCCGAGGCCCACGAGCAGGGCGGCCTCGCCCCCACGGCGGCCGGCGCGGTGGCGGGGGCGACGCTGTACTCGCTGGCCAACGTGCTCCTGGCCCGGCGCGGCGCCCGCCATCGCAAGCGTTCCGGCGACCAGCAGCCCTCCGAGCGGGAACAGCCGGGCTCCGGCAGCGCGATCGCGGTGGGAGCGCTGCTGGACGGCGTCCCCGAGTCGGTCGTCATCGGTACCAGCCTCTTCGGTGGCGGGCACGTGGGCACGGCCACCGTGGCCGCCGTCTTCCTGAGCAACCTGCCCGAGGGGCTGGCCAGCGCCACCGGTATGCAGCGGGCCGGCCGGAGCCGCGCGTACGTCTTCACCCTGTGGTCGGCCATCGCGGCCGTCAGCGGGCTCGCGGCACTGGCCGGCTACACCCTCCTCGAAGGGGCCTCTGGTACGACGATGGCCGCGATCACCGCCCTGGCGGCGGGGGCGATCCTCGCCATGATCGCCGACACGATGATCCCGGAAGCCTTCGAAGAGGCACACCTGCTCACCGGCTTCACCACGGTGCTGGGTTTCCTGACCGCCTTCGTGCTGTCCCACGGCTGACGCCCGGACCGGCCGCTTCGGGCGCGCGCCCGCTCCGCGCCCGTTTCGGCAATGCGAGTGACAAGGTCATGAGCGCGGGGTCCCAGGGGCATACGACCACCGTGAACGACGAACTGATCGACGGGCCGGACGCCGCGCACCGGCGCCCGGACGGTATGAGCGACACGACGGTCGAGGCCCTCGGCTCGCTGTCGAAGGCACTGGAGACCACGGAGCGGGCCCGCGGCCACCTCTACTCGTTCCACCAGCTCACCGGCACGGCCGACCTGGAGCTCGACAACGCGGTCCGGCTGCTGCGCGAGGCCGGGCACGGGGAGGCGGCCGATCTGGTCGAGCGGGAGATCCTGGGGCGCAACGTGATCCCGGGGCACTGGACGTTCCAGATCGTCGAGGCCTACAACCGCACCTACTACCGGCCCTTCGCGGACATCGAGCAACAGCTCGTGCGCGAGCTCGCGGACGGCCGCGACCATCTGTACGAGGCGGAGATGAAGGAAGCCCGCCGCACGCGCCGGCACCCCGACCACACCGCGCTGCCGCCGGGCTGACCCGGCGTGCCGGCCGGGGCGCCGGTCGGCTGGGTGACCCCGGGTGGCCGGTCGGTCCCCGGGTGGCCGGTTCAGCCCGCGACGGGCTCTTCACCGGCCTCCAGGACCTGCTTCAGTCGCTCCAGCGTGGTGCGGATGTTGCCCCGCTGAAAGTCCGCGAACGTCCGCCCCCGCGTGGCGATCCGGTCGAACGCGTTCGCCACGGCGTCGGGCCAGGCCCTCCGGTCGTCGGTCCACGTCTCCGTGACCCGGGTCGCGCCCCCGTCGACCGCCTCGAAGCGGTACTCCCAGGTGGCGATCGGGCCCCGCAGCCGCGGGCGCCGCACCCCGATCGCGTGCACGCGGAAGGCGAAGCGCTCACCGGGGTCGGCGGCGACGACCGTGCACCGCGTCACCCAGGTGAGGGGGCCGCGCTTGTTGCGGCCCTCGAAGACCATGCCGACGTACGCCCCACGGCGATCCCCGAGCACGGTGGCCCCCTGGTTCTCCGGACTCCAGCGGCCCATGGCGGTGGGGTCGCTGAGCCGTTCGTACACGCTCGCGGGGTCGGTCCGGATGACGATGTGGTCCGACACGGACAGGGTGCGGGGCATGGCGCGGCCTCCTGGTCCACGGCTGCCCGGTACAGCCGAACGTCCCCACACCCTACTCGTGGGTAATCCGTTCGGGACTCGGCAGCCCCCGATTACTGCCTTGGCGAAGCGCTTCGACTCAGCGTGCGCCGGGAGCATCATTCCGCTACGCAATTGTCAGGCAGCAGTCTCTCGGGCAAGGTCTGCGAGTCCCAAATCCCTTGACACTCCCGGGCATAGCTGCCAGGGTGTCCGAGCTTCGCTCTCTGTGCGCCGATCGTCGAAGCGATTCGATATCTGGAGGGGTTCAGTGCGGTACATCGGTGACCGTTCCTCGCGATGGCGGTGGAGATGCCCGGGGACGGACCGGTCGGCCCCGCGGCCGGGCGCGCGGACGACTCCGGCGGTTCCCCGGCGGGGCGCGGTGAGCCCCGCCCCGCCGTCGGCCATCGCCTCCGTGCGCGCCGTTCGCGGGCTCCGCGGCGTCCCGGGCCGGCCGGCGTGACGGGCGGGCGCCCGCCGACCGAGGGGTCGTGTCACCGCGTCCACCGCTCCGAGCTCGCGGACGGGTGGCGTCCGGTCCTCGACCCGGCGCCGTCGGCCGACGCTCCCGCGCTCCCGCGTGAGCGGCATCCGCTGCGCACGGAGGCGCTCTTCCACCGCCTCGAGGCCGCCCGGGGCGTGCACGTTCCCTCGATGCCGGGACGCCGCCGCGACCGCTCGCGGGGCCCGGCCGCCGCCCGCCGGGCCCCGATCCCGATCCACGTACCGCCTACATCAAGGAACACGGGAACCCGATGAAGTTCACGGACGGCTTCTGGCTCATGCGCGACGGCGTCCGCGCCTCGTACGCCACCGAAGTGCGCGACCTCCACGTCAGCGACGACCGCGTCACCGCCTACGCGGCCGTCACCCGCGTGCGGGATCGGGGGGCCACCCTCAACACGGCCCTGATCACCGTCGAGGCCTTCTCGCCCGCGGAAGGGATCATCGGCGTACGCGTCACGCACCACGCGGGCAAGGTCCACCCCGGGCCCGACTTCGACCTGCCGGGGGCGGACGCCGGGGCCGGACCCGGCCCGGCCCGTACCCGGCGCGAGGGCGACCTCGTCGAACTGTCCAGCGGGCCGCTCACCCTGCGGCTGGACACCTCACGGCCGTGGACCCTGGAGTTCCTGGGCGACGACGGGCACCGGCTGACCGCCGCCGAACGCAAGGGCACCTCCTTCGTCACGACCCCCGACGGCGCCCACCACATGGCCGCCCAGCTCGCCCTCGGCGTCGGCGAGCAGATCTACGGCCTCGGCGAGCGCTTCACCCCCTTCGTCAAGAACGGCCAGACCGTCGACATCTGGCAGGCCGACGGCGGCACCAGCAGCGAACAGGCGTACAAGAACGTCCCGTTCTACCTGTCCTCACGCGGCTACGGGGTCTTCGTCAACCATCCCGGCAAGGTGTCCTTCGAAGTGGGCTCGGAATCCGTCGGCCAGGTCCAGTTCAGTGTCGAGGACCAGACCCTCGAGTACTACGTGATCGCGGGACCCACCCCCAAGGACGTGCTCACCCGTTACACCGCTCTCACCGGCCGCCCCGCGCTCCCGCCGGCCTGGTCCTTCGGGCTGTGGCTGACGACGTCCTTCTGCACCGTCTACGACGAGAGGACCGTCACGTCCTTCGTGGACGGCATGGCGGAGCGGGACATCCCGCTCTCGGTGTTCCACTTCGACTGTTTCTGGATGCGCGAGTACCAGTGGTCGGACTTCCGGTGGGACCCCGAGGCCTTCCCCGACCCCGCGGGCATGCTGGCCCGGCTCAAGGAGCGCGGGCTGAGGATCAGCGTGTGGATCAACCCGTACATCGCGCAGAAGTCGGCGCTGTTCGCCGAGGGCGCGGCCCGCGGCTACCTGGTGCGGCGCACGAACGGCGACATCTGGCAGTGGGACCTGTGGCAGCCGGGCATGGCGCTGGTGGACTTCACCAACCCGGAGGCCCGCACGTGGTTCCAGGACCGGTTGCGGCCCCTGCTCGACCAGGGCGTCGACTGCTTCAAGACCGACTTCGGCGAGCGGGTGCCCACCGACGTCGTCTGGTTCGACGGCTCCGACCCGGAGCGGATGCACAACTACTACACCCAGCTGTACAACCGGACCGTCTTCGAACTCCTGGAGAAGGAGCGCGGCGTCGGTGAGGCCGTGCTCTTCGCCCGCTCCGCCACCGCCGGCGGCCAGCAGTTCCCCGTCCACTGGGGTGGTGACTGCTTCGCCTCCTTCGAGGCCATGGCCGAGTCGCTGCGCGGGGGGCTCTCGCTCTCGCTGAGCGGCTTCGGCTTCTGGAGCCACGACATCGGCGGCTTCGAGGGCACGCCCGACCCGCACGTGTTCAAGCGGTGGCTCGCCTTCGGCCTGCTCTCCTCGCACAGCCGGCTGCACGGCAACGTCTCCTACCGGGTGCCGTGGGAGTTCGGCGAGGAGGCTGTCGACGTCACGCGACGGTTCACCCGGCTCAAGCACCGGCTCATGCCGTACCTGTACGGAGCCGCCGCCGCGGCCCACCGCACAGGGGTGCCCGTCATGCGGCCCATGCTCCTGGAGTTCCCCGGGGACCCGGCCTGCCGCACCCTGGACCGGCAGTACATGCTCGGCCCCGACCTGCTGGTCGCCCCGGTCTTCACCGCCGACGGCGAGGTGGAGTACTACGTGCCGGGAGGGACCTGGACGCTCCTGCTGACCGGCGAGACCGTGACCGGCCCGGTGTGGCGCCACGAGCGGCACGGCTTCGACAGTCTGCCACTGCTGGTGCGCCCCGGAGCCGCGCTGCCGCTCGGCGCCGACGACCGGCGGCCGGACTCCGACTGGCTCGACGGGCTGACCCTGCGTGTCCACCCGGCCCCCGGGGAAACGCCATGGACGCGCACGGTCGAGGTGCCGGACCGCGCCGGCCGGACGGCGGCCGTCTTCCACGTCACCGGGGACGGCGACCGCCTGCACGTGCGGGCCGAGGGGACGGACCGTCCCTACCGGGTGGAGGTCGCCGGCGGGGCGTGCGGGGAGGGCGCGGGCGAGGTGGTCGTGACCCTCCGCTGACGGACGCGGTGGGTGCCCGCGCGACCGCGCCGGAGCCCCGATGGCGGTGTGACGCAGGAGCCCGGCACCGGGGATCCCCGGTGCCGGGCTCCTGCCGTACGTGCCGGGCCCCTCAGCCGGTGAAGGAGATCCGCGCCAGCCGTACCGGGCCGCGCAGCCGCACATGCAGGTCGTGCACCCCGGAGAGCGGCACGGCGACTCCGGCCGTGACGTAGTCGTACGGACCACCCGTGGCGGCCGGCGCGTACGACGCCAGCAACGTCCCGTCGGGCAATCGCAGTTCGACCGAGGCCGGGCCGGACGCCGACATCTCCGGCGACGCGGTCACCACACCGGCGGCGCCGAAGTCGCAGCGGCGGAAGACCAGCTCACCGGGGCCGTCGCCCGCGACCGTCACCGCGTCGCCGGACACCTTGGTCCGGTCGACGATCACGGTGCCGTACTGCTCGTCGTAGTCGGCGGCTTCGAGGCCGTTCTCCCGTACGGCGCGCGGGAGGGGCTCCTCCCCGTCGACGGGGAGGTCGGCCGTCAGCCGGATGTCCGCACTGGAGGCGCCCACCAGGAAGGTGTACCGCCCCGTGTCGACCGTCCACCGCCCCCGGGCGACGTCCCAGAAGCCGAGGGCCGCGACGGGCACCTCGAACTCCGGCCGCAGCTCCGCCCCAGGGGCCAGGCGCATCCGGCGGTGGGCGACGAGCTGCCGGAGGGGACGGGGCACCCCGGACGTGGCGGCCCGGACGTAGACCTGCGCGACCTCGTCCGCCTCGATCGCGCCGCCGTTGCCGACGGTGAAGGACACGCGGACGGTGTCGGCCGTGCGCACGACCGACAGGCCCGCGTAGGTGAAGGCCGAGTAGGACAGACCGTGGCCGAACGGATAGAGCGGGGTGCCGTCGTCGTACAGATAGGTCTGGCGGCTGCCGATGATGTCGTAGTCCAGCAGGCCCGGCAGGTCGGCGTCGGAGGCGTACCAGGTCTGCGGCAGCCGCCCCGCCGGCGAGACGTCGCCGGCCAGCACACGGGCGAGCGCCGTTCCGGCGGCCTGTCCTCCGTGGGCGGTCCACAGCAGGGCGGGCAGGGCGGCGTCCGCGTCGGCCACGGCGTACGGGTACGACGAGACCAGGACGAGCGCCGTACGCGGGTTCGCGGCGCGGGCCGCGCGCCACAGCCGCACCTGATGCTCCGGCAGGCGCAGCGTGGTGCGGTCCTCCGTCTCGCGGCCGTTGATGTGGGGGTCGTTGCCCGCGACGACGATCACCACGTCGGCGGCCGCGGCGGCGTCCGCCACGTCGTCCGTGCCGCGGCCGGTGACGACGATCTCGAAAACGTCGCCGTCCTCGGCAACCTCCAGGACCCCGGCGGCGACCGAGAGGTAGCGGCCGGTACCCACGTGCGCCAGGAGGTGGCCTGAACCGTGTTCCTCCAGCCGGAACGTCTCCCGCACCACCCAGCCCCCGGGCTGGTCTGCGGAGGCGCGCACCAGGCCGTCCTCCGCGACCGACAGGTACATGCCGTCGGGGGCGCGGAAGGTGACCAGCCCGTCACCCCACTCCACCATGGCGAACTCGGTGGGATCACCGCCGGCGGTCAGCGGCGGCAGGTCGGTGCGTCCCCCGAGCAGCGCGGGGTCGAGCGTCCCCTGCGCCCCCCGCACCGTGGCGGTGCCGGACGAGGAGGGCACGCGCACCCAGCCGGCCGCCGTCCGCAGCCGCACGCGGTCCACACCCTCGGCGTGGCAGACGTTCCCGGCGCCGAAGCGCTCGCGCAGCCCGTCCAGGGGAGTGGAGCGGCGGATCAGTGTCCCGCTGTACCAGTCGAGCTTGCACTCGTCGGCGAGCAGTCCGACGACCGCGATCCGGGCGTCCTCGGCCAGCGGCAGCAGGCCGTCGTTCCTGAGCAGCACGACCGCCTGCTCCGCGGCCTCCCGCGCGAGCGCCCGGTGTTCCGGGGTGTCGAACGCCCCGGCACCGGCGTACGGGTCGAGTTCGGGGTCGAACTCGCCGAGGCGGAACCGCATCAGCAGGATCCGGCGCACGGCGTCGTCGACGGTCCCCTCGTCGACCAGCCCCTTGTCGAGTGCTCCCCGTACGCGGTCGACGATCGGGGAGGAGTCCTGGCCGTGGTCGGTGAAGCTGTCCACTCCGGCGCGCAGGGCGGCCGCGGTGGCCTCCTCGTGGGTGTCGTAGTAGTGCTCGGAGTCCACCAGGTTGGAGGGCGCGCCGGCGTCCGAGCACACCACCAGGGACTGGTCCGTCCACGTCCGCAACTGGGTGCGCAGCAGGGGCGAGAGGTGGTTCGGCCGGCCGTTGACGAGGTTGTAGGAGGGCATCACTCCGGCGACCGCGCCCGCCTCCACCGCGGGGCGGAAGGCCCGCAGGTCGTACTCGTGCAGGACGCGCGGGCGGACCGACGAGGAGCAGGTGTCCCGGTCGGTCTCGTTGTTGTGGGCCAGCCAGTGCTTCAGCACCGGCGCGGTACGCCAGTGGACGGGGTGACCGCCGCGCAGGCCGCGGGTGTAGGCGACGGCGATGGCGGAGGTCAGCTGGGGGTCCTCGGCGTACCCCTCCTCGTTGCGGCCCCACAGAGGATGGCGCAGGAGGTTGACGGTGGGCGCCCAGACGTTGAGGCCGACGCGCGGATCGGCGGCCCGCATGGCGCGGGTCTCCTCGCCGACGGCCTCTCCCACCCGCCGTACGAGGTCCTCGTTCCAGGTGGCGCCCAGCCCCACCGCCTGCGGGAAGACCGTGGCGGGGCCCATCCACGCGACGCCGTGCAGGGCCTCCTGGCCGGTACGGAACGCACCGACGCCCAGGCGCTCGACGGCGGGCGCGAACTGGTGGAGCATCGCGATCCGTTCGTCGCGGGTGAGCCGCGCGAGCAGGTCCTCGACCCGCTCGTCGAAGGAGAGCGTTGCGTCGCGGAAGGGCGGCGGGATGTCGGTCACAGGGTTCCCCAAGGGTGAGCGTCGCGAGCTGCCACACGGATTCGACAGGTGCACGGGTGCGACAGGTACGACCGATGCGACAGGTTCGCAGCGCGGTCGGCATGCTGTTCGAAGCGCTTCGATGCTGTAGTCGGCCGTGCGGAGGTGTCAAGACGCACCGGCCGCCACGCCGGCCTTTCCGGCGTGCTCTCGACGGCCCTGCGGGCCCCACAACTGAGGCTAACCGAAAGAATTTTCGCAGCGACCCTTGAACGGCCTGCCGTCGTCACTTAACCTCGCTGCAACATCGAAGCGCTTCGACTAAAGCGCTCGGGCATCGCCACTGCTCCATGTGTCCCACGCTCGCCACACCCGCCGACCCGCATGCGTACGGCCACTCCCGCGCGCCCTTGGCTGACCGCATGAAGAAAGGGGCAACGCCATGCCCGTAGCCAAGGCTCCGACCAGGAGAACGTTCCTCGGCTCCACCGCGGTCGCCGCCATCGCCGTCACCGGCGGTGCGCCGCTGCTCAGCGCGTGCAGCGGTTCGCCGGGTGACAACCGCACCGAGGGCGCCACCACCGGAAGGAAACTCCAGGGCATCCTCCCGGCGTTCGTCGCCTCCGACGTCGTGAAGCCGGACCTGCCGAGCAAGAACGGTTCGGCTCTCGGCTTCACCACCGCCCCGCCGGCCTCGCAGCTCGCCGTCTCCGTGCCCACCAGGCTCGGCAGGGGCGGCACCGTCACGATCATGGCCCCGCTCTGGGGCACCTCGCCCAAGGCCGGCAACCCGTACTGGACGGCCATGGACGAGGCCATCGGCGTGAAGGTGAACTGGCAGAACCAGGACGGCAACACCTACGGACAGAAACTCGGAGCCGTCCTCGCCTCCGGTTCCCTGCCGGACGTCGTGGTGATCCCCGCCTGGGAACTGGGCGGCAAGATACCCAGCGCCATCAGCAACAAGTTCGCCGACCTCGGCCCGTACCTCTCGGGAGACAAGGTCGAGCAGTACCCGAACCTGGCGGCGATCCCGAGCAACGCCTGGCAGCGGGCGGTCTTCGGCGGCAAGCTCCGCGGCCTGCCGATGCCGGCCTGCGACATACCCAACATCGCGCCCTTCTACCGGTCGGACCTGTTCAAGGCCAAGGGCTACCGGCCGCCCACCACCGCCCAGGAGTTCTTCGACCTGGCCAAGGAGATCACCTCGGCCAGGAACAAGGTGTGGGGCTGCGGCGACATGACGTGGGCCGCGTACAAGATCTTCGGCGTCCTCGACGAGAAGCCCACCTGCTGGCGGCTCGTCGACGACAAGCTGGTCCACCGCATCGAGACCGACGAGTACCTCGAAGCCCTCGAGTGGTCCCGCTCCCTGTACTCCGCCGGTCTGGTGCACCCGGACGCGAAGGCGGAGAGCGGGGACACCGGCAACCTCTTCACCTCCGGCCGGGTGTGGATGTACAACGCGGACATCTCCGACTGGTACGGCAAGAGCGTCGTCCAGCGGGGCGACCATCCCGGCTTCTCCATGGCCGCGATGGACTACTTCCACCACGACGGGGGCAAGCCCCGCCTCTTCGCTGGCTCGCCTTCCAACATCTGGGCCTTCGTCAACAAACAGGCCGACGAGAGGACGGTCCGCGAGGTCCTCGCCATCGCCAACTTCACCGCGGCCCCCTACGGCACCAAGGAGCAGCGGCTGAAGGCCTACGGTGTCGAGGGGATCCACCACACCGTCAAGGGCGACGCGATCACCAGGACCGAGGCCGGCAACAACGAGGTCTTCGCCACCTACGAGTACGTCGCCAGCCCCCAGCAGTTCTTCGCCTATCCCAACCACCCGGACGTCGCCGAGGGGTTGGTCCGCTGGCAGCAGCGCATGGGCGCGTTCGTCACCAGGCCGCTGTTCTACGGCATGCAGGTCCAGGAGCCGAACCGCTGGGCCGAGCTCAGCAGCCAGTTCGAGGACCTGGAGAAGGACGTCGTGCGGGGCCGCAAGAAGATCGGCGACGTGCAGCAGGCCGTGTCCGACTGGCGCTCCCGTGGCGGTGACCGACTCCGCGACTGGTACCGGAAGCTGCTCGACGAGACCGGCGGTCAGGCGTCCTGACCGGCCGGTCGAGGGGGAGCGAGGAGAGAGAACGTGTCGCAGAGCAGGGTGGCGGGGCAGGAGCCGGCCGCCGACGACAGCGCGACGCCGGCCGACGACGGCACGGCGGCGGACGGCACGGCACCGGGCGTCGGCACGGCGGCGACGACCGACGCGGCGGCGGACGGCACGACCGCGGCGACGGACGGTGCGGCGGCGACCGGGGGCACGACCGCCGGCGGCGCTGCGACGGCGACCGACGGCACCGACGCCGCGGCCCCGCCCGGCGCGCGGACGGCCGCCGGACCCGCGGGGCGGAGGGGCGGACCCGCGGGGCGGAGGGGCGCCCGCTCCCCGGCGCCCGCGAGCGCCACCTGGAGGGCCAGGCTGCGCCGCGACCGCACGCTCATCCTGATGACGCTGCCCGCGATCCTCCTGGTCCTGGTCTTCAACTACGTACCCCTGCTGGGCAACATCGTCGCCTTCCAGGACTACGACCCCTACCTCGGCGCAAACGCCTGGCAGGCCGTCGCCGAAAGCCCCTGGGCGGGGACCGAGCACTTCGGCCGCATGGTGGAGGACCGGCTCTTCTGGCAGGCGCTGCGCAACACGCTGGCCATCTTCCTCGTACAGCTCACGCTGTTCTTCCCCGTGCCGATCCTGCTCGCGCTCCTCATCAACAGCTTCGTCCGGCCCCGGGTGCGCGCCGTGGCGCAGGCGGTGCTGTACCTGCCGCACTTCTTCTCCTGGGTCCTGGTCGTCACCATCTTCCAGCAGATGTTCGGCGGCGCCGGCATGCTGGCCCAGACCCTGCGCGAACACGGTCACGAGGGCGTCGACCTGATGACGAACCCCGACCTGTTCGCCTTCCTCGTCACCTTCGAGATGGTGTGGAAGGACGCGGGCTGGGGCGTCATCGTCTTCCTCGCCGCGCTGTCGGCCGTCAGCCCCGACCTGTACGAGGCGGCGGCCATGGACGGCGCCGGACGGTGGCGGCGGATGTGGCACGTGACGCTGCCGGCGCTGAGGCCCGTGGTGGCCCTGCTGCTCGTGCTCCAGGTGGGCAACGCGCTGACCGTCGGCTTCGAGCAGATCCTCCTCCAGCGCACCGCCGTCGGCTCGACCGCCGCGGAGGTCCTCGACACCTACGTCTGGAACGTCGGCATCCAGTTCGGGGACTTCAGCTACGCGGCAGCCGTCGGGATCGTCAAGGGAATCTTCGGCCTCTGCCTCGTGCTGGCGGCCAACAAGGTCGCCCACCTGATGGGCGAGCAGGGGGTGTACAAGCGATGAGCGCCGTGTGGGGCACCACCACCCGCCGCGGGGGGACCCGCGGCCGGCTGCGACCGGCGTGGGAGGAGGAGCCGAGCCGGACGGGCCTCGCGGCGAAGGGCACGGCCCTCGCGCTTGCCTGCGCGGCGGTCCTGTTCCCCCTGTGGATCGTGGTCGTCACCAGCCTGTCGTCGGTGAAGACCATCACGGCGGCCGGTGGGCTCGTCGTCGTCCCCCGGGGGATCACGTTCGTCGCCTACGAGGAACTGCTCGGCGGGGGACAGGTCACCCGGGCGGCGCTGGTGAGTCTGGGGGTCACGACCGCCGGGACGCTGTTCAGCATGACCGTGTCCGTCCTGTGCGCGTACGGGCTGTCCCGCAGCGGATCGCTGCTGCACCGGCCGCTGCTGATGGTCCTGCTGGCCACCATGTTCTTCGGCGCCGGCCTCATCCCCACCTATCTGCTGGTGCAGGGCCTCGGACTGACCGACACCTACCTGTCCCTGATCCTCCCCAGCGCGGTGAACGTCTTCAACATCCTCGTCCTGCGGTCGTTCTTCATGAGTGTGGCTCCCGAACTCATCGACAGTGCCCGGATCGACGGCGCCGGTGACCTCCGCATCCTGTGGAAGATCGTCATGCCGCTGTCCCGCGCGGTGATCGCGGTGATCGCGCTCTTCTACGCCGTCGGCTACTGGAGCGCCTGGTTCAACGCGTCGATCTACCTGAGCGACCAGGAGATGATGCCGCTGCAGAACGTGATGATGCAGCTGGTCCTCAAGCAGGAACGTCCCACCGGACTCGCGCAGGCCATCAACACCGGCCACCTGTCGCCCCTGTCGATCCAGATGGCCGTCATGGTGCTCGCCCTGCTGCCGGTGGCCGTGCTGTCGCCGTTCGTCCAGCGCCACTTCAAGAAGGGCATGCTCACGGGAGCGGTGAAGGGCTGACACGCCGAGGGCCGGCCCCACCGGCGCGCGCTTGCCGTCCCCGTCATGGGAGCCGGCCCTACGCCTCCCCTTCCGCGCCGCCGCCCATCGCGCCGCCGCCCATCGCGCCGCCGCCCGTCGTGCCGACGTGCCGCGCGCCCCGACCGCCGCCGTGTCCGCCCGTACCTGACACCGGGTGGACACGGCGGCCACCACCCCGCCGCCGCACCAGGACCCACGAAGGAAGGCATCCGACATGCCCAGGCCCCCGAACCAGCCGGACAGGCGCGCGGTCCTCGCCGCAGGCGTCCTCACCGGGCTCACGGCAGTCCCCGCGCTGGCCGCGGGCAGCGCCGCCGCCGCCCCCGGCCCCCGTCCGGCCCCCGCGCAACCCTCGCCGGCGGCGGACGGCGCCGCCCAGCGGCACCGCTGGCGCACCGCCGTCATCGGGGGCACCGGCTTCATCACCGGCGTCCTGTTCCACCCCCGGGTCAAGGGACTGGCCTACGCCCGCACCGACATCGGCGGCGCCTACCGCCGGGACGGCCGCACACAGGTCTGGACGCCCCTCACCGACCACCTCGGCTGGGACGACTGGAACCTGCTCGGTGTGGAGGCCATGGCCGTCGACCCCCACCATCCGGACCGCCTCTACCTGGCCCTGGGGACGTACGCCCAGAGCTGGTCGGGCAACGGGGCCGTGCTGCGATCGGAGGACCGGGGCGCCACCTGGTCGCGCACCGACCTGCCGGTCAAACTCGGCGCGAACGAGGACGGACGCGGCACCGGCGAGCGCCTGCTCGTCGACCCCCGCGACAGCGAGACCCTCTGGCTCGGCACCCGCCACGACGGCCTGTGGAGGTCCACCGACCGCGGCGCCACCTGGGCACGGGCCGAGTTCGCCCCCGAGCCGTCGCCGGCCGGCCAGGGGGTCACCCTCCTCGTCGCCGCCGGGCGGACCCTGTACGCCGGCTGGGCCGACGGCGGCCCCGCGCTGTACCGCAGCGGCCCCGGCACCGCCTGGGAGCCCGTGCCCGGACAGCCGGAGGGCGCGTCGGCCCGCGTACCCGTCCGGGCCGCGCACGACGCCGCGACCCGCGTCCTGTACGTCAGCTACGCCGACGCCCCGGGACCCAACGGCCAGAGCGACGGCGGCGTCCACGCGCTGGACACCGCCACCGGCGCCTGGACCGACATCACCCCCGTCCGCCCCGGCGGCACCGCGTCCGACGGATCGCGCGACACCTTCGGCTACGGCGGCCTCGCCGTCGACGCCCGCAGTCCGGGCACCCTGGTGGTGACGACCAACAACCGCTGGGCCGCCGTCGACACGGTCTTCCGCTCCACCGACGGGGGACGCACCTGGACGTCCCTCAAGGACCGCGCCGTCCTGGACGTCTCCGCGACGCCGTACCTCCGCTGGGGCGAGGAGCGGCCCAAGTTCGGCTGGTGGATGCAGACCGCGGCCATCGACCCCTTCGACTCCCGCCACATCGTCCACGGCACCGGCGCCACCCTCTACGGCACGCGCGACCTGGTCCACTGGTCTCCGGAGATCCGGGGACTGGAGGAGAGCGCCGTACGGCAGCTGATCTCCCCTCCCGCCGGCACCGCGCACCTGATCAGCGGACTGGGCGACATCGGCGTCATGTACCACGACTCGCTCACCGCCTCGCCCTCCCGCGGCATGGCGACCGACCCGGTCTTCAGATCCGCCACCGGACTGGCCATGGCGGCCCGGAAGCCCTCGTACGTCGTGCGCACCGGCTGGGCCTCGGAGCGCAACGGCGCCTGGTCCGGCGACGGCGGCAGGACCTGGCAGCCCTTCTCGAGCCAGCCGTCCATCGCCGGCACGGCTCCCGGCCCGATCGCGGCCGGCGCCGACAGCCGGGTCCTGCTCTGGTCGTTCGTCCACTGGGACGGCTCCACGCACGCCACCCACCGCTCCACCGACAACGGGGCCACCTGGACGGAGGTCCCCTCCTTCCCCCGGGGCGCCACTCCGGTCGCCGACCCCGTCGACCCCCGGCGCTTCTACGCCTACGACACGGTGACCGGCACGGTCCTGCGGTCCACCGACGCCGGACTGACCTTCACCCCCGCCGCCACCGGACTGCCCTCGGGCGACCCGCAGTTCCGCCTCGCCGCCGCGCCCGGCAGGACCGGCCACCTCTGGCTCTCCACCAAGGGGAACGGCCTGTACCGGTCCACCGACGGCGGTCGCGTCTTCACCAGGTCCGACACCTGCCGGGCCTCCTACACCCTCGGGTTCGGCAAGGCCGCCCCCGGCGCGCGCTACCCGGCCGTCTTCCAGGTCGGCGCCACCGGGCGGACCACCGCCGTGCTGCGCTCCGACGACGAGGGCGCCAGCTGGATCCGCATCAACGACGACGCCCACCAGTGGGGCTGGATCGGCGAGACCATCACCGGCGATCCACGCGTCCACGGGCGCGTCTACCTCGGTACCAACGGCCGGGGCATCCAGTACGCCGACCCCGTCTGACCCCACCCACGCGCACCCGCCCTCCGTGACGAAGCGAGCCCCCGCATGCCCTCCCTCCACGACGCCACCGGCCCCCGGGTCCTGTTCGGCGGCGACTACAACCCCGAGCAGTGGCCCGAGGAGACGTGGCCCGACGACGTACGGCTGATGAAGGAGGCGGGGGTCACGTCCGTCACCGTCGGAGTGTTCTCCTGGGCGAGAATCGAACCCCGCCCGGGGGAGCGGGACTTCGGCTGGCTGGACCGGGTCATGGACCTGATGCACCGTCACGGAATAGGCGTCGTCCTCGCCACCCCCACCGCCTCGCCGCCGGCCTGGCTGGGGTCCCTGCACCCCGAGACCCTGCCGCGCGCCGAGGACGGCTCGGTCGTCTGGTACGGATCGCGCCAGCACTTCTGCCCCAGCTCACCCGTCTACCGGAGGTACGCGGCGGCGATCACGAAGGACCTCGCCGCCCGCTACGGCGACCACCCCGCCCTCCTGATGTGGCACGTCAACAACGAGTACTGCACCTTCTGCTGGTGCGACGGGACGGCACGGCACTTCCGCCGCTGGCTGCGCGACAAGTACACGACGGTCGACGCGCTCAACGACGCGTGGGGCACGGCGTTCTGGAGCCAGCGCTACGACACCTGGGAGGAGATCATCCCGCCGCGCAAGGCCCAGTACCTGCGCAACCCCACCTGCACGCTCGACTTCCGGCGCTTCACCTCCGACGCCCTCCTGGAGTGCTACACCGCCGAACGCGACATCGTCACCGCACGCGCCCGCCGCCTGCCGGTCACCACCAACTTCATGCCCTTCTGGATCGGACAGGACGCCTGGACCTGGGCGCGGGAGGAGGACGTCGTCTCCGTCGACATCTACCCGGACCCCGCCGACCCGCACGCGGGACAGTACGGAGCGATGATCCAGGACATG
Source organism: Streptomyces sp. NPDC045701 (assembly GCF_056432045.1). Lineage (NCBI taxonomy): Bacteria > Bacillati > Actinomycetota > Actinomycetes > Kitasatosporales > Streptomycetaceae > Streptomyces > Streptomyces sp. NPDC045701. The sequence goes on from NZ_JBWKJV010000004.1 coordinate 330,551, forward strand.
ACGCGCTCCCAGGCGCGCGGCCCGTGGATGGTGATGGAGCAGGCGGCCGGCGCGGTGAACTTCCGCCGTGTCAACGTCCCCAAGCCGCGCGGACTCGGCCGCCTCTGGTCCCTCCAGTCCGTCGCCCGCGGCGCGGACGCCGTCTGCCACTTCCAGTGGCGGCAGTCGCGACAGGGCGCGGAGAAGTTCCACTCGGCCATGCTCCCGCACGCGGGTGAACACGGCCGCACCCACCAGGAGATCAAGCGCATCGGCGCCGACCTGGCCCGGCTCGGCCCCCGCGTCGCGGGCACCTCCGTCACCTCCGACATCGCGATCCTCCACGACTGGAACTCCTGGTGGGCCGACGAGCAGGAGGGACGGCCCTCCGCCGAGGTGCACTACCCCACCGTCGTACGGGCCTGGCACCGGGCCCTGTGGGAGGCGGGCGTCACCACCGACTTCGCCCACCCCGAACACGACCTGAGCCGCTACCGCGTGGTCACCGTCCCGCACCTGTACCTGCTGGGCGACACCGCCGTCGACAACCTCGTCGCCTACGTACGCGGCGGAGGCACGCTCGTCTCCGGCTTCCTCACCGGCGCGGCGGACGAGGACGACCGTATCCGCCCCGGCGGCATGGACGAACGCCTGCGGGACCTGTTCGGCATCCGCCTCGTCCACGAGTGGTGGCCGCTGCCGGCGGGGGAGGGGCAGGCGTGCGACGGCCCCCGGCCCTTCCGGGCGACCCTGTGGGCCGAGGAGCTGGAGACGTCCACCGCGCGGACCGTCGCCACCTACCGCGGCGGCGAACTCGACGGCATGCCCGCCGTGCTGCGCAACGGCCGGGCGTGGTACGTGTCCACCCTCCCCGAACCGGCCGCCCTGCGCGAGCTCCTCGCGCGGGCCGCGGACGAGGCGGGCGTACGGCCCGTCCTGGAGGACCAGCCGCCCGGTCTGGAGGCGGTACGCCGAGGGGATTTGCTCTTCCTGCTCAACCACGCCGATCGGCCGCTCACCGTCACGGTGCCCGGCCGGCACCGCGAACTGCTCACCGGCGCCCCGGTCGACGGCCCGCTCCACCTGGAACGCCACGGCGTGGCGGTCCTGGCGTGAGGCACGGAACGTGGGAGCCGTGCCCCGCCGGCCGGTGGGAGGACGCCTTCCTCAGCGGCAACGGCCGGCACGGCGCCATGGTGTTCGGCGACCCGGCCGACGAGCGCGTCGTCGTCAACCACCACACGCTGGTCCGCCCCAACGGCAGCGAAGCCGCCGGGCCGCCCGCCCTCGCCGCCGGGCTCCCCGCCCTGCGGGCCGCGCTGCTGGCCGGTGACACCACGGCGGCGGAGGACTTCGGCGCGGACCACCCACACATGTGGGTGCAGCCCTTCCACCCCGCCTTCCAGGTCCGGATACGCCGCGCCGGGGCGGCCGGGACCGGCCAGGGCTACCGCAGGCACGTGGACTTCACCACCGGGGTGGTGAGCGCGGTGAACGGCGACTGGCGCGGCGACGTCTTCGTCTCGCGCGCCGACGACGTGATCGTCCACCGGATGGCCGGGCCCCCCGGTGGCCTGAGCGCCGACATCCGCCTCGACGAACAACTGCCAGGACTGCCCGAGGGCCTGCGCCTTTCCCGGTCGGCCGCGCCGGGGGACGACCGTCACGGCCCCACCACCGCCGCCCTGAGCCTGCGCACCGACTACGCGAACGGACGCACCGCCTTCACGGGCACGACGCTGGTGGCCGTCACCGACGGCCGCACGGAGACGACCGGCGACGGCGTGCGGGTGACCGGTGCCTCAGCGGTCCTGCTGCTGACCCGAGTGGAACGGCACCCCGCCCGGGCCGACCCCGCGGCGGACCAGGCCGCCGCGCTGCGCGCCCTGCTCGGCCCCGCCCCCGGCCACCCGGGCGACCCCGACCGCCCCGGCCAGGCGGACGATTCTGGCCGGGCGGACGACCCCGGCCAGGCGGGCCGCCCGGATCGCCCGCACCACCCGGGCGGCCCCGGCCGGCTGGACCACCCGGGCCACGCCGACCACCCGGGCGGCCCCGGCCGGCCGGCCGCTCCCGGCCCGCAGGACAGCACCGCCGCGCTGTACGCCCGGCTTCTCGGCCGGCACCTGCCCGTCCACCGCGATGCCTACCTCCGCGCCGAACTGACCCTCACCGCCGACCCGGCGGACCGGGAGCTGCCGGGCAGCGCGCTGCTCCGGCGCCCGGACAGCCCCGCCCTCGTCGAACGGCTCTTCGCCGCCGGCCGCTACCACCTGCTGTCGTCCAGCGGCATGCTGCCACCCCGCCTCACCGGCCTGTGGACGGGCGACTGGGACACCGCCTGGTCCGGCGCCTTCACCACCAACGCCAACCTCAACCTCCAGGTCTCCTCCGCCGCCGCCGGGGCGCTGCCCGAAGTGTCCCGCGCCCACGCAGAACTGGTCCGCGGCCAGCTGGCCGACTGGCGCGACAACGCCCGTGAGATCTTCGGTACGCGCGGGGTCGTCGCCCCGTCCCACACCGACGGGGAGAGCGGCCACACCCGTCACTTCACACGTGCCTATCCGCTGCACCTGTGGACCGCCGGCGCCGACTGGCTGCTCCACCCCCTCGTGGACGAGGTCCTCGTCGGCGGCCGGCTGCCCGAACCCTGGCTGCTGTCCGCCCTCGCCGAAGTGGCGACGTTCTACGAGGACTTCCTCGTCAGCGCCCACCCGGGCGGCCCGGTCACGCTCGTCCCCTCGTACTCGCCCGAGAACCGGCCCGCCAACGCCGGCTGGGTCACCGTGGACGCCACCATGGACATCGCCGCCGCCGGGCACGCCCTGACCACCGCCGCCGCGTTCCACCCCCACCACCCGCGCGCCCGGCACTGGCGCGCCCTGGCCACCCGGCTCCCCGCCTACCGCGTCAACGAGGACGGCGCCCTGGCCGAATGGGCCCGGCCCGGGCTGCGGGACACCTACGACCACCGGCACCTCAGCCACCTGTACCCGGTGTGGCCGCTGGACGACATCAACCCGTACGACACCCCCGCCCTGGCGGCGGCCGCGCACCGCGCCCTCGAACTGCGCGGCAGCGAGAACGGCTCGGCGCACGGCCATCTCCACACCGCCCTGGTCGCCGCCCGGCTGCGGGACGGACGCCTCGCGGGCAGGGCCCTCGACCAGGTGCTGCGGGGCGACTTCTTCCATGACTCCCTGATGAGCGCCCACTACCCCGGCCGGGACGTGTACAACGCGGACGCCGCCCACACCCTCCCCGCCGTGATCATCGAGTGCCTGGTGCAGTCAACCGTCGACCGGCTGGTCCTGCTGCCCTCGGTGCCCGGCGGGTACGCCGAAGGCACCCTGCGCGGCGTACGGACGCGCTTCGGGGCGCAGCTCGACCTCACCTGGTCCGAGCGGCACGGCACCGCCGTACTGAGACCGTCCGCCGACCGCACGATCGACGTGGTCGCGGGCGGCGACCACTACCGCGTGGCTCTGGTCGCCGGCGAGAGGCACGTCCTCACCGTCCCCAGGAGAGCGTGATCCCCGCCCCGCCCGGCCACCCTCACCCGCCGGGTCCTCGGGCCGGTGCCGGCCCGCTGCTCGCGCGGGTGACGAGTTCCGGGTCGAGCAGGACGACCTCGTCGTCGGCCCTGCCGTCGATCTTGGCGATGAGGTGGTCGACGGCCCGCCGGGCCATCTCGCGCGCCGGGATGGTGACGGAGGTCAGCCGCACCGAGCCCTGGAGGGCCACCTGTTCCGGGCAGACGGCGACCACCGAGACGTCCTCGGGTACCGCACGCCTGTCCTGGCGCAACAGGCCGAGCAGCGGCTCCACGGCCTGTTCGTTCTGGACGACGAAGCCCGTGATGCCGGGGCGCTCGGTGAAGATCTGCCCCAGCGCGCCGGCCATCGCCGCGTAGGTGCCCTCGCACGGGCGGTGCAGTACCCGCAGTCCCAACTCCCGTGCACGGGACCGCAGTCCGTCCACGGTCCGCTCGGCGAACCCGGTCCTGCGCTCGTACACGGCCGGCGCCTCGCCGATCATGGCGATCTCGCGGTGCCCCAACCCGGCCAGATGCTCCGCGCACAGGGAACCGGCCCCCGCGAAGTCCAGGTCGACACAGGTGAACCCGGTGGTCTGCGCCGGCAACCCGATGAGCACCGCCGGCCGACCGCTCTCCCGCAACAGGGGCAGTCGCGCGTCGTCCAGCTCCACGTCCATCAGGATGACGGCATCGGCCAGACCGCTGCCGACCACCCGCCGCACCGCCGATGGCCCCTCCTCGCCGGTGAGCATCAGGACGTCGAACCCGTGCTCCCGGGCGCTGGTGGCGATCGCGACGGCGATCTCCATCATCACCGGCACGTACATGTCCGTGCGCAGCGGCATCATCAGCGCGATGATGTTGGACCTGCTGCTCGCCAGGGCCCTGGCGCCGGCGTTCGGAAGGTAGCCGAGTTCCCTGATGCTGTGCTCGACACGTTGCTTGGTGACCTCGGAGATGGTCCTCTTGCCACTGAGGACGTAGCTGACCGTGCTGGCGGAGACTCCGGCATGCTGCGCCACGTCGGCAAGGGTGACCATCGGGATCTCCAGGTTGAGAAGCGCTTCGACAGCGGGTATTCCCCGCACAGTAATGCGATCAACGAGGGCCTGTCCAGAGCGGGTAATCGAAGCGCTTCGACGAGTCGCCGAGCCCGACGAGCGAGCCCATGAAACGCCGCAAAGTCACCGATCCGGAAGTGCGGTGCGACGACCCACCGCGATCGTCGCGACACCCCCCGCCTGTCCCGTCCCCCAGCGGGTACCCGACCGCGAACCGGCTCCCGGGAGCGGACAGGCGTTGGGGCGGGCGGACGAACGGAGAGCACATGTCGGTCGACCTCGTCGGCTTCCTCGGCGTGGTGCTGGTGGCGTACGTGGTCCCCGGCCCCGACTTCCTGGTGGTGGTCAGATCGGCCGCCGAACACCCCTCGAAGGGACGAGCCGCGGCGCTGGGCGCGCAGGCGGGGCTGTGCGCCCACATGCTCGCCGCCGCCGTCGGGCTGTCGGTGGTCGCCGCCCGCTCGCCCGTGGTGTTCGACGCGATCAAGCTGCTGGGGGCGGCCTACCTGGGGTACCTCGGCGTACGTGCGGTGCTCGCCGCCCGGCGGGCCGCCCGCGAACGGCGGCACCAGGCCGAGGAAGCGGCCGGGCACCCGTTCACGGGTGCCGATCGCGGCCCGGCCCGGAGCCACTGGCGGTCCGGCTTCACCCAGGGCTTCCTGACGAACGTACTCAACCCTAAGGCCGCGCTGTTCTTCCTCAGCATCCTGCCTCAGTTCGTCGACGGCGCCGGTTCGCTCACCCGGCAGATCTTCTTCCTCGGCACCCTGGACGTCCTCATCGGCGTCGTCTACTGGTTCGCCCTCGTCCTCGTCGCCGCCCGCCTGCGCGCCCTGCTCGCCCGGTCCGAGGTCCGCCGGCGCTGGGAACTGACCACCGGCTGGCTCTTCATCGCCATCGGCATCGGAGTCGCCACCGTCGCCTGACCCCGGACCGTGGCGCGGAACGACCCCTGCGGGCGGCTGCCCGCAGGGGTCATTCCGCGCCGGCGAAGGGCCAGGCGTCGATGTCGCGGTAGCGGATCAGCCCGGGGCCGCGGCCGTGGTTGCTGCCGACCAGGTGCAGCCGTTCGGCCTGCCAGGTACGGCCAGTGAAGCCGGAGAGCCCCGCGGCGGCCCGTACCACGCTCGCGTCGTCGTCCCGCCGCGAACGGGCGAGTGTCAGGTGGGGGTTCAGCGGCCGCTCCGGGAAGGCGATGCCGTGCTCCCTCACCAGCGCACGCACCTCTCCGGCGAGCAGCCGCAGACCTTCGAGGTCCCCGCCGACCCCGCTCCACAGCACACGCTCGTCGAAGTGCCCGCTGCCGCACAGGCTCAGACTCAGAGGGCGGCGCCGCGCCGCGAGTTCCGCGAGCGGCGGCCCGAGGAGCGAGACGGACGGCCTCGGCAGCTCACCGAGGAACGCCAGCGTGATGTGCCAGTCCTCGATGCGGTTCCACCTCATGCGCGGGTGGGCGGCATGGGCGGGCCGCAGCGCCCGCGCCAGCTCCTCCTTGGCGCCGTCGGGCGGAGCGAGGGCTATGAAGACGCGGACGGTCGCGGCGTGGTTCTTCTCATGCATGAGGGACTTCGTACACCACCGGCGCCGGCCGCCGCCGCGCGCGGTCGTCGGCCCGGTCCCTCCCCCGCCTCACGCGACCGGGCCGAGACGCGCGGTGGTGCGGGTTGCCGCATCGTACGTTCGGCCGCCGACCCACCACCCCGCGAGGCGGCCGGACGGCTCGTCGAACAGCGCGCTGTCCGGAACGCGCCAGGCGGCGTCGCGCCCGCGCCCCAAGGTGACGTGCGGGTTCCAGCGCACCGGCTCGTGCAGGGGGTTGAGCCGTCCGCAGGCGGATGCGCTCCGCAGGACGCGCCACACGGTCTCGTGCAGGCGCAGCAGTGCGGGGTCCCGCACGACCGCCCAGGCGATCACGTGGGTCCGTCCGGTGAATCGGACGCTGCCCCGGAGGACCAGCGGGACCGGCAGGGCGGCCGTGAGCGCCTCGTCCACACGTGCGCGGGCCTCGGGTGGCAGGGCGTCCGCGGTGGCGAGGGTGAGGTGCGGACGGTTCGTCGGGTGGGGGTGCGTGGCCTGGCTGGGCAGCCCCGCCTGCCGCAGGCGGCTCCAGACGTCGCGGACGGCCCGTTCGGTCGCCTCGTCGGGCAGCAGCTCCACACTCTGCACCGGGTCAGCGTACGGCTGCCCGCTGCCCGCCGCACCCGCAGTTCAGGTGCCGGGCGTCCCGTCGTCGAGCGCCGCCAGCCCTTCGTTCCACCGGGTGCGCCGCTCCGCGTCCGGCTGTTCCCACCAGGGCGTGCCGCGCTCGCCGAGGGCGACCTTCGCCGTGTGCACACGGGCCCGGGCGGCGCGTTCGGCCTCGGCGTCCTGGGCGCGCCGGGCGGCGCCGACCGCGCGGCGCGCCGCCATCAGATGGTGCCGCAGCCGAGCCGCCGTGTCCTCGGGGATGTCCGGGTCGGTCGCCCGCCAGCGCCTCCCGGCGACGATGATGTACCGCCCGTCGGGAGTGCGGTCGGGCTGCCGCGCGTCGGCTGTCACCGTACAAGCGTGCCAGACAAGCCGGTGGTGCGACGCGGGCCGTCCACTGCGCGGCGAGGCGTCACGGGCCGCACGCCCACAGGCGCTGTTCGACCGGGGCGCGTGCGCCCCGGCGGAAGGCGGCGAAGCCCGGCGCCCTCACCCGTCGCGGACCCAGGAAACAGGACCGGCTCGTCGTGCCCGGCGAAGAGGCGTCCGCCGCCCGGGACGCCGGTCCGCCCCATGCGGGTCCCAGCCCGTCGGGAAGCTCCCGCACCTGTGGCGGACCCTCCGCGCCCAGCTGCCCGAGAACCGCCGTGCCCGCCTCCAGCGGACACCACCATCCGTGGCCTTCCTCCCGCACAGGTGCCGCGAGCCCGGTCGGTCTCCCCGGCCGGACGGCGGGGAGACACCGCTCGGCGGAGCCCCCCGAGCGGCGCTGTGCGCGGCTCCGGATGGAGGAGACCCGGTGGCGGGGCGCCGCGGAAGGACGGACGGTGTTCACGACACGTCGCCGGAGCCCGGAAGGCGCACCCATGCCGTCGTACGAGGGAATCCTCAGCTCGATCTTCTGCCAGTCGCCGCGCTCGAACCACAACATCCCCGGTGTGCCGGAACTCGACGTGGTCACCCTGCGGTGGAACGGCCAAACGGTCGCCCAGCGCGAAATGGAGACGGGACAGACCTGGTCCGTGGGGATCACCCGGCCGCTGCCCGGCCCGGCAACCGTCGAGGTCGTGGTCCGGCCCAACGAGGCCGGCGGTGTGGAGGACGTCATCGGCACCGTACAGCTCAGCGAAGCCGACGTGGGCACGGGCATCCCCGGCACCGACTTCCACGAGACCCTCTTCGACGAGGCCGGCGCTCAGTACGAGCTGACGTACAAGGTCCGCCGGATCGACGACGCTCCCGGACCGGGCCCCGCTCCCGGTCCCGCGCCCGATGACGGCATTCTCAGCTGGATCTTCTGCGAGTCGCCGCGCTCGAACCACAACATCCCCGGTGTGCCGGAACTCGACGTGGTCACCCTGCGGTGGAACGGCGAGCAAGTCGCACGGAGGGAGATGGAGCAGGGGGAGACCTGGGTGCTGGACGTGACCCGGCCCCTGACGGCTCCCGCGACGGTCGACGTGGTGGTGCGGCCCAACGAGGACGGCGGTGCGGAGGACGTCATCGGATCGGTGCGACTGGACACGTCCCTCGCGGGCGCCGGTTTCCAGGTGGCCCGTTTCGACGATGCCGGTGCCCGCTACGAGTTGACGTACAAGGTGCAGGCGGGGTGAACCCTCCAAGCCGGCCGGACACTCGGGGCGGCGACGACGCCATCGGGGCCGCCGGTGCTGCCTGCGGCTCGCCTCACGCGTGCTCGGCGGTCATGGCATGGACGAGGTGGTCGACGGTGTCGGCGAGGCGACGGCGCTGACGGTAGGCCGCCCTCTGTCGGTCGGCGCCGTTGCCCCGGGCACGGAGCCGGACGCGTGCGTCGTGGACGAGTGCGAGGTCGCCGGTGTCGAGGAAGCCTCGCGTGGTGTTCCAGAGGCGTTCGATGAGCATGGTGGCGGGTTCGAGCCTGCCGGTACGCAGGTCGACGGCGTCACCGGCCACACCGTCGCGGGCAGCGCGCCAGCAGGCGGCCCGCAGCATCTCCGGCTGCGGGCGCGGGGCGGGCTCCGAGCCGCGGATGGCCGCGAGCGCGAAGGTGGTGAGCGCCTTGACCGCGCCGGCGAGGAGCACCGTGTCCTCGACCGTGGGCAGGGCGTCGGCGACCCGGACCTCCAGGGTGGGTACGTGGTGGGAGGGCCGGATGTCCCAGTACAGGCCGCCTCGGTCCAGGATGGTGCCCGAGGTGATGAGGCCCTCGACCAGATCCCGGAAATGAGCGGGGGAGGTGAGGTAGGGGGGTGGGCCGGCCGCGGGCCAGCGCCCCCACGTCATGGTGCGCCAGCTGGCGTACCCGGTGTCACGCCCCTCCCAGTAGGGTGAGTTGGCCGCCAGGGCGATGAACGCGGGAAGCCAGGGACGCAGGTGATTGCTCAGTCGAACGGCGGTGGTCTCGTCGGGGACGCCGACGTGGACGTGGCAGGCGCATGCGCTCTGCTCGTCGTCCAGAGCGCCGAACGTGGCGACGCTCCGGGCATAGCGTTCACCGGGGGTGAAGGGGGGCGGGGTGCGCGGGCCGAGCACGGGGGCGCCGCTGGAGACGACGCGCAGGCCGAGTTGGGCGGCCGCGTCGGAGACGACGGCGCGTGTGGAACGTAACTCGTCGCGCAGACCGGCCAGACTGGTGTGGGGATCGGTGCGGATCTCGACCTGATAGCGCGTGAGCTCGGTGGTGACACGGCCGCCGAGCCGCACCGCGGCCTGCGTCACGACCTTCTCGGCCGCCGGGCTCACCTCCCGGGAAACCGGATCCACCAGCAGGTATTCCTCCTCCACCCCGACCGTCACCGGGATCCCCGCAGACTGTGCCGACTTCCCGCTCTTCATGGCGACCGTCCTGTCGTCTGGCCTATGGGGTACGGATTTTCCCGCACCGGTCCACCGACGGCGAGCCCACCACCGGCCGCGTGCCGGCCCCCCCCCCGCCCCGGCCGCTCGTAATTCTCCGGCTGCCCGCCGCGCCCGGGCCGTGGCGACGACGGTGGCGGTCACCCCGGCGGGCGCCGCGATGCATGTCGGCACCGGAGCGGGGCGAGGCGCCCGCGAACTCCGGCAACCGACGGAGCCGGATGTGCCGCCGTCCCATGCCCCGCTGCTGCGGACGGCAGGGCCCTGCCCCGCCAAACGACGTCTGTGACGTCTGTGACGGCTTGATCCGCGCGGGACGACGGTCGAGGAAGCGCCTCCTGACCAGCACCCCCAACCCCCCGGCCTCACCTCGCCGGGCCGGCAGCCCGCCCGCCCACACTCCGTCAGAGGGGCTGGAGCCGACTGCGCAGAAGGCAGAACTCGTTGCCCTCCGGGTCGGCCAGGACGTGCCAGCTCTCGCTGCCCGTCTGGCCGACGTCGGCGGGCCTGGCGCCGAGTGCGAGCAGCCGCTCCAGCTCGGCGTCCTGGTTCCGGTCGGTGGCGTTGACGTCGAAGTGCAACCGGAGCTTCCCGGTACGCGGGGCGCTGCTGGGGCTGAGGACGATGGTGGGTCGCGGGCTGCCGGGGCCGGCGTCGGGCGGCCCGATCTCGATGCTGCCGTCGTCCTCCCGGCCGAGTTCGACGTAGCCGAGGACGTCGCTCCAGAACGCGGCGAGCCGGTCGGGGTCGGCGGCGTCGATGACCAGCTCACTGATGCGGCATGCCATGCCGGCCAGTGTACGCGTGGCCCTCGCGGGCGCGGGCGCCGCGACGAACCTCGTACTCCTCGCCGCGTCCACGAGCGGGACACCATGAAGTCCCGTGTGGCAGTAGGAAGTTGGACGATTCTCGGCTCATCCGGGAGCAGCGCCGCCTTCGCCTGGTCCGTGAAGCGCGAGCCGGCGGAGTCCAACTTGACGGGTGGTCCACCACGTCCCGCCGGCGCACACTGGCAGCGGCGGAGCCGAGGTACGACAGGCGCCCGCACAGGCGGGCGTGTCGTCACCGTGGCCGGGTCGGTGGGCGTTGCAGCCGGTTGAGCGCTGACGCCGGTTGAGGCGGCAGGGCACTGTCGGTGGCTGGTGGCAGGATGACCGGCATGGTTTTCGTACGTACGACTCCGCCGCGGCCTGTCGAGGTGACCACGGTCTTTCCTGAGCTGGCTCCGTTGGCGCGTCCTGCGGTCCGGCTGCATCCCCGTCCCGGGTCACCTTCGATAAGGGAGAGCTCGGTCGGGGGGCCGTTGCTGTGGCCGGCTGAGGAGCCGTGGCCGCACTGCGAGGACTCGCACCTGCACCGCGACAGCGGGTTCCGCCGGTCGCCCGCAGAAGTGCGGCTGGACAGGCGCGGGCGGGCCCGGCTGCTCCGTGATCCTCACGGTCCCGCGTTCACGCCCGAGGAGGAGGCGATCAAGGAACAGAATGCCGCGAGGCTCGCCGAGCGCCTCGCGGCCGGTCCTCCCGGGCCCGCGGAGTGCCCGGTCCCCCTGTTGCCCGTGGCCCAGCTGTATCTGCGCGACATACCTCTGCTGCAGCCGCCCGGCCAGGCCGATCTGCTCCAGGTTCTCTGGTGTCCCTACGACCACGATCCTGATGGCAAGCCCGCGACCGCGCTGTTCTGGCGGTCCGCCGCCGCGGTCACCGATGTTCTCGCCTCACCGCCGGAACCGTATGAGGTGGACTGGCCGGGCTATGTGCCGGAGCCGTGTCTGCTGGCGCCGGAAGCGATCACCGAGTACCCCAACAGCCTCGATCTGAGCCCGGAGATGCGACTGGCTGTGGGGGACTGGAACAGATGGCTGGCAGCCGGCGCCGGCGTGGACAGCTCGTACGCGAAGTACCCGGAGGAGTGCTATGACGGCCATCTGGCCGACGCTCCCGGCTGGAAGGTCGGGGGCTGGCCGCCGTGGGGCCGCACCGACCCGTACCGCCGATACTGCACTGTCTGCGACGCTCAGATGGTCCCGCTGCTGACCGTCGCCTCCTTCGAATGGGACGGTGGTTCGCGACGTGGCTGGGCGCCGTGCGAAGACCGAGCCGCCGCCTACGCCGCCGGTCATGGCGCGGGTCAGGACCCGGCGCAGCCGACCGCGGTGGAAGTAGGCAGCACGGACAACATGCAGCTCTACATTTGCCCGAACTCTCCCGAGCATCCACACACCGACCTCATCCAGTGAGCTGTCGGGCCTGTCATACAGCCCCGTAGCCGGTGGCAGAAGTGCTGCCAAGCCGGAGTGTGTGACAAGCCGCCTGCCTCGCCGGAGCCATGAGCCTGCTTTGACCGAAGCAGCTCACCACGTCGTCCAGCCGACCTGGTGACAGCGGGGCGGCTTCCTTTCCATCATGCGGAACTGCGGCTGCCGGTGAGCCGGACCGGGTGAGGCGAAGAGCCAACGGGAGGTACCGGGAAGGACCTTGTCATCGAACTGCGGCCGCGGAGTCCTGGCCTCCAGGACTGCACCTACCCACAACCGAGACAGCCCGCCATACGGCTCAGATCCGGGCCCGCCCCCTTGATCGCCAGGACACTCCCTCAGGCGCGGTATGCCTGACGGAGCAGCGCGCCGAATTCGTCGGGGTGGGTGGTGAGACCGGTGTGTCCGCCGGGGAAGTGCTGGAACCGTATGCCGTGACGCTCGGCCAGGAAGGCGGCCGGACGGTACGGCAGTTCGCCGCGTGAGTGGTGGCCGCAGGCCGGTACAAGCCGGTCCGACAGCGCCTCCAGCCGGCGCGTGTCCGGGGCGTAGGCCATGAAGCGGGGGACGATGCGCGCCCACGGAGTACGGCAGGTTGGCCAGGGTTCGCTCCGCCCGCGCCGCGGCCTGCGGCGGCAGGGTGATCTCGGCCTCCGGCGCGATGGCGCCATCGTCCGTGCCGCCGCCGTCACCGTCGGCGGATACCGCTGCTCCACCACCGCGCTCCGTGCCGGTGCGTGGCACTGCTCGCCGCCGGTGGCCGCCGCCGCGCGGCGGCGAACAGGGGGACGCGGCCGGCACCCACGCCGTCAGCGCATGAGCAGGAGCCGCGTGTTCGGGACCAGCTTCCTGTTCACGCTGGTGCTCTGCACGAATATGGTGAAGTCGTCGTTGTGATCCGGCTTGACGCGGACCTCCACGTCCGGCAGGCCGAGCAGGGCCCGGGCCTCGGGCCCTGAGTACACCCGGTCCGTCTTCTTCTCCAGCACCGCGATCTGCTTCCTCGCCTGGATCTTCTCCGACTTGCTCAGCTGGTAGAACGCACCACCGGTGCGGTAGGTGTGCCCGCACTCGACGACCCACTCCCGGATCGCCGCGTCCCGAGTCACCGGGATCAGCTGGTACGCCGCCTGATCCACCGGGGTGAGGCCGGCCGCCTCGATGGTGTCCTTGTTGATCGCCTCCGCGCCCGTGGAGAACACCGCCCGCGACCCCCGGATGCCCCGGGTGCGGCCCACCATGAACTTCTCGGTGGCCTCCTGGATGACCTGCCCGGCCTCCTGCAGACCCTGCGTGCTCGTGGCGTCCCAGATGGCGATGTTGTCCTTCGGGAAGCCGCACCGCATCGCCTCGCGCTTGCCCATCTGGTCCGGCACAAGGACGGCCAGCGTCCAGTTGTCCTGCTGCGTCGCGATCATCTCGGCCACGGCCTCGACCAGCGCACGCGGCTTCCTGGAAGGGGCGCCCGGGCAGCGGTGGCTCGCGTTCTCCTGCCCATCGGTGAGCACGAACGTCAGAAAGCTGTGGTCGCCGTACAATTGGGCGGTCTGTGCCAGTTCCCGCTGCGACTTCAGCGCGGCCGCCAGCAGAGCCGTCATTCCACCTGCCCGGTACAGCTGCTTCAGCGACGGCATGCGCAGCACGTCCTTGTCGTAGATGACGCACTCCACCGTGTCCGCGAAGACGTACACCGTCACGCGGGTCTCCTGGTCCAGTTCCTCCGACCGGCGGGCGAGATACGCGATCTGCTGGTCCGCCACTTCGACGACCTTGCCGCTCAGGTGCGACATGGACGAACTGGCGTCCAGCACCAGGGCGACGTGGTTGATGTAGTTCTGGGTTCCGGACATGAAAGCTCCCCCTGTTTCCGCATCGATGGTCCTACCGTCTCACCCACCACTGACAGTCGACCTCGGCCGCCGACCGGGGTGAGCGGGAGAGGGGAGAGAGGGGGAGAGGGGAGAGAGGCCGCGACGCCGGTCAGTGCGCGGAGCCGGATTTCGCGGGTGTGACCGAGAGGGCCTCCGCAGTCGCTCGTACGAACGCTTCGGGGTTGTCGAGCATGATGTTGTGTCCGCAGTCGGGGACGGGGACGACGGAGACACCGGCCGCGGCGAGCGTCCCGGCGCCGGTCAGCGGGCCGTCCGCCTCCGGGAACAGGTAGGTGCGCGGGATGTCGAGGTGGATCAGCAACTCCCGCATGGTGGGCGTGGTGCCGCGGGCCAGGTGGGTGGCGCTGCGGTACAGCGCCTCGCGGCCGGTCAGGCGCATGGTGGCCCACCAGTGGGCCCCGGCCCGGTCGCGCACGGTCTCCCAGCCGTGGTCCAGGAACTCCTGTTCGCCGTACGCGGCGATGCCGCTGCTGCCGATGGCGGCGGCGTCCGGCGCGATGGGGTCGAGGTTGGAGTCGATGAGGACGAGCCGCGAGACCAGGCCGGGGTGACGGGAGGCCAGCACGATGGCCACCGATCCGCCCATGCTGTGGGCGATCAGCTCGGCGTTGCCTACGGCTGCGGACCGCAGGGCGGCGGCGAGCGCGTCGGCGTGGGACTCCAGGGTGTAGTCGAAGTCGGTGGGCCGGTCGCTGTGGCCGTGGCCGAGCATGTCGATCAGCAGGGAGCGGTGGCCTCCGAGGCGGGGATCGACGGCGACCTCGGTGAAGTACGCCGGTGATGTGGCGCCCAGACCGTGGACGTACACGCGGGCCGGTTCGCGGCCGGGCAGCTCGACCCAGCGTATGCGGTCGTTCCCGGCGGTCACTGTGGCACTGCGCATGGTGGTCTTTCTCCTTGGTGGAAGGGCAGCGGTCAGCGACCATAACCTCTGGCGCGTCGTCACCGCCCCCGCCGGCCCCCGATCTCCTCGCCGCGTAGGCAGCCGGTCGGGTGCGCGCCTGGTGGGAGAAGGCCCCGCCGCTCGGGGGGGTGAGGGGCGGGGCCGGCGTACTCGGCGGCGGTCGGGGGTGAGCCGCCGAGCTCGGGTCAGCGTCCTGTTGCCCCGGAAACGACGAGGCATGCGCCGGGGGCGGATTCCCGTTCCTCATGAGGTGCGTTCCTGCCCAACAGCACCTCCACCGTCCGGCGGCCCACCCGGAGGGGCGAACCCGTGTCGCGGGACGGCCGCGCCGACAGCAGACTGGCCGGGCAGTCGCGCGCTGCACGCCGTACGCCGGAAGGATGTGCCCATGGCCAGGAACGACCCGCGTCCCGGTCCGCTGAGGGTGCTGGTCTTCGGAGCGGCGCTGCGGCGCGAATCGGTCAACGGTCGTCTGGCGGCGTTGGTGGCCCGCGTGCTGTCCGCAGCCGGTGCCGAGGTCGACCTGGCAGACATGCGGGACTTCGACATGCCGCTGTACGACGGCGATCTGGAGACCGAACTGGGACCCCCCGAGGGCGCTCTCGCACTGCGCGGCCGCCTCGAAGTGAGCGACGCGTTCGTGATCTCCTCTCCGGAGTACAACGCGTCCATCCCCGGCGTCCTGAAGAACGCCGTCGACTGGGTGTCCCGGATCCGCCCGCAGCCGTTCAAGACCAAGCATGCCCTGCTGGTGTCCGCCTCGCCGTCCCTGGTGGGCGGCAACCGCGGGCTGTGGGCGCTGCGGGTGCCCCTCGAGCACCTGGGGACCCGCGTCTACCCGGACATGTTCAGCCTGGCGGGAGCACATCGGGCTTTCGCCGGGGACGGCACGCTGACCGACGCGGGACTGCAGCAACGGCTGGAGGAGACCGTGACCGGGTTCCTTGGGCTCGTCGAGGCGGACACCCGGTACGTATGCCTCCAGCGCCGCTGGTACGAGTTCCTCGGCGACCGCACGGAGGCGCCCGTCACCCAGCGGGCGGAGGACTGACGGACCGCTGTCGGGCGAAGGCCGCGGCCTGCCGTCCCTCCTCCCGGCGGCCCGCGTCCTCCTCGTACGCGGGCACTCGCCCGATCGGCACCCGTCCCCTGGGCGGATCGGCACCCGCGCCCCCGGCGCGGCCGAAGAGCCCGCTGTGAGGGGGTGCCGCCGCGGCCGGCCGCACGGGGGCTGGGGCACCGCCCGTACGACCTCCGGCCGCGGCAGACACCGCAGGTGCCGTTCGCGGGCTGACGGCGGGGGACGGGGTCCGTCAGCAGGTGGAGTTGGTCTGGGTGAGCAGGCCCATGCGCCAGGGCAGGCGGAGGTAGTCGCCGCCGGCGCCGGGGTCCATGCCCTGGTAGACGTACTGGAGGCGGCAGGGATCGACGGTCAGGGTCTGGTCGTTGGAGGCACGGACGAGTTCGCCGTGGCTGATGTCCTGGGTCCAGGCGCCGCCGGGGAAGGTGACGTTGGCCCGGCCCGCGAAGGGTTCGTTCTCCGTGGCGGCGAGGGGGGTCCAGGTGCCGGTGAGGCTGGTGGAGGTGTAGGAGCGGAAGTAGCGCCGGCCGGTGGAGCCGATGGCCTCCTGGATGAGCAGGTACTGGTTGCCGCCTGCCACCTTGTAGACGTTGGTCGCCTCGAACAGGTTGAACTTGGTGTCCGACAGCACCATCTGCGTGTTGCCGAAGCCGTTGGGGAAATCGGCCAGGCTGGTCCGGGCACGGTAGACGTGGCCGTTGTCGTCGCTGAAGAACAGGTGGCAGTCGGCAGTGTCGCAGATGACCCAGAAGTCGATCCAGGTGCCGTCGCCCTTGTTCTGGGTGACGATGGGCGGCTCCTGGGAGATGAAGGTGCGCGGCGCGGACCAGGAGCGCGGATCGGCGGGGTTGGTGCTGGTGGAGTAGGTGGGCGGACCGGTCTGGTAGACCATGTACCACAGGTTCCGCGGCGCGAAGTAGAACACCTGCGGGGCGGCCCGGTAGCCGGGGCCGATGGCCGAGGCGGTGTCGAGGTAGGTGTGCGGCGCGGAGGCGGCCTGCGACCAGTCGGAGAAGTTGAACTGGACCAGGCCCCAGCCGGCGGGGCTGGCGGTCGTCGCGTACGTCAGCCACTGGTTGTTGTGCCGCACGACCGAGAAGTCCTTGATCGCCAGTGCCTGCGGATGTTGGGCGTCCGGCTTGGGACCGGCCAGGACACCGCTGGACGACCAGCGGAACGCCGAGGGCAGCGTGCCGCCGCCGGAACCGCTGCCGACGCGGACCAGCCGCCACTGCTGGTTGGCCCCGCCCCAGTCGGCGTACTGCACGACCTTGGCGCCGTCGGCGGTGGAGGCGCCCTGCACCTCGACGGCCTTCCCGCTGTTGCGGTTGACCAGCCGGACATGGCCGTCCGGTGAGTCCGCCAGCCGGAACTGCTGGTTGGTGCCGTTGAGGTCGCTCCACTGCACGATGTCCGCGCCGTCGGCGGTGGAGTAGTTGTAGACGTCCAGCGCCTTGCCGGAGTGCTGTGCCCTGAGCCGGTAGAAGCCGCCGCCCGAGTCGACGAACTGGAACCGCTGGTTGGCGCTGTCGGTACGGGTCCACTGTTGGACCGCCGCGCCGTTGCCGGTGTCCGAGCCGGAGACGTCGAGTGCCTTGCCGCTGCCGCGGTTGACCAGCACGTACCACGCGGTCGGGTCCACGGTGGCCGCCCGTGCCGTCCCGGTGGCACCGAGCGCGGACAGGAGCGCCGCGAGCAAGGCGGTCACGGTGGTCAGCACCGCTGTGCTTCGGCCGCGCCGCCTCGCGCGACGTTGTGCCATGGATATGACCTTCACTGGGGAACTCTCCTTCACTGCGTGCGGTCGGATCAGCGGTCGAACGTCATGCGCGGTACCGCGTCGCGGGCCGGCGTGTAAACCTGCTCGGGCCACCAGGCACCGGCCGGCGGTGTGCGATGTCGTCGTTCCACAGGCCCACGAGAGCCTGCTTCGCGGCCTTGCCGTGCGGGTCCGCGCAGAACCGCGTGGCCGGGGTGATCACGTCCTGGGTGGGAGTGGCCCGTGCCTGCGTCGTGGTGAGGGCGGCGCGGGTGGCGAGGTCCGCGACGACCGCGGTCGCGCGGCGCCGGGGGGCTGCGTGGAGTCATGGCTGCTTTCCGGTGGGTGAGAGGGGTGGGGGAGCGCACGCCGCCCGGCGGCCCGCCGATCGCCCGGGCGGGCGGCGGGAGTCCCCGATCAGTAGCCGTAGATCATCTTGTAGGCGACCTCGGGGAGGAACTGGCCGGCCGTGGAGCCGGCTCCGACGCCGCAGTTGCCGTCCGACTCTCCCGGGGTCTTGATCCACAGGAGCATCTCGGCGCCTCCGCCCGTCCGGGTGGGCGTGCCGGTGCGGCGGCCCGAAGGGTTGCACCACTGTCCGTTGGACCCGTTGCCGTTGCGGCTGGTGTCCACGACGAACGGCTTGGTGTAGCCGTAGCGGGCGTTGAGCTGGCTGTTGACGGCGTTGCCGTAGGCGGTGTTCTCGGCGGTGGTGAAGTAGTTGGAGACGTTGAGCGAGAAGCCGCGTGCCTGACGGAGGCCGGCTTCGTGCAGGCGCCGGGCCATGGTCGCCGCGTCGGCCCAGCCCGGGTTGCCGGCGTCCAGGTAGACCCAGGTGTGGGGGGCCTGGCGGCTGAACTGGGCGAGGGCACCGGTGAGCATGGCCTCGCGTTCGTCGATCTGGGCCTGGGTCATGCAGCCGTAGTCCCCGAGGGAGTCCGGCTCGAGGATCACGACGGCCGGACGGCCCGCGATCCCGCCGGCGAACTGGGCGATCCAGTTGGCGTAGGCGGACGGCGAAGCGGCTCCGCCCGCGGAGTGCCCGCCGCAGTAGTCGCGGTTGTAGACGTTGTAGGCGACGAGGACGGGAAGCTTGTCCCGGTTGTCCGCCGCCCCGACGTAGGCACCCGTTGCGGTGCCGATGGCGCCGCTCCAGGAGCCGAACCAGCGGGCCATCGGGATGTCGGCGATGGAGGAGTCGATCGCGGCGGCCCGGCCGTCCCGGGGGTTGGCGGCCACCCACCTCTTCGCGCTGGAGTCGGGGTCCACGTAGAACCCGCTGGTCATGGTGGTCGGGTCGGCCGCGTGGGCGGACGGTGCGGCGGCGAGCGTCAGCGGCAGGATGGAAAGCGCTGCGCCCAGCGCACGGAGTTGGCGGCGCATGACTGAACCTCGATTTCCTGGAAGGGATGCGACGCACGCTCTCGTCCGAGCATGCGCGCAGGGTCGTCGCGATGGTCGACGGGCAGGACCCCACCCCGGTGGTCGCTACCCGCCCGGTCGTCCGTCCCAGCGCCTGACGGCCCCGGCCCGGGCTCGGTCGTCACCGCTACCGGGCCCGGCTGTCGGCGAAGGCAGTACCGCTCGGGAGGGTTCACGGGTCTCCTCGCATGGCGGGGAGTCGGACGGGGAGTTCGGCGGACCGGTTCAGGGCGTGGACAGTTCGAAGCGGGTGACACGGACCGCGCCGCCGAGTGCCTTCGTGGCGTGGTTGAAGAGGGCGAATCGGTGGCCCATGAAGAACCGCCAGTCGTTGCCCATGGAGAAGACGGGCCGAGGCGGGTGAAGGTGGTGCCGTCGGTGCGGTAGGAGAAGGTCCCCGGGCGTGCCGCGCCGGGGCGGATGTCCGCGTTCGCGCGCAGCCGGATCCGGCCGCCGGAGACGGTCGCGCTCGCGGCCTCGGTGCCCGTGCCGGTGGTGTTCCGGTTGCCGTCCATGGGCAGTCCGCCGACCATCACCACCCGCGTCGTGCCGCCCTCGCGCTTGACGCCGATCCAGGCGGAGGAGTCACGCAGCAGCGCGAGTCCGGCCCGGTCGCCGTCCCGTATCGCGGAGTGGTCGAGCCGGACCGTGGCGGTGGAGGTGGGCCCCTGAACGCGGTGTGTGAGGGTGTTGCGGGCCCAGTGGAGGTCATTGGTGACGGTCGCGGCCCGCAGGGTCAGGCCGTCGCCGGCCGACCACTTGGTGTCGTCCGGCTTGTGGTTCCACTCCCGCCTCGGATCGAGGAGGGTGCCGTCGAAGGTGTCGACGCCGGTCAGGGGAGTGACCTGGCGGGGCGGAGGCGGCACGACCGGGCTGGGGTACGAGGTGCCCCATGCGCCGTTGACCAGGTGTACGACGGGCCAGCCGTCCGCCGTCCAGGTGCCGGGGATCGGTCCGCGCACGTCGAGGAGTACCTGCCGCATCGTGTACGGGCCGAAGGGACCGCCCGACGACTTCAGGATGTACTGGCCGTTCGCGGGGCGGGTCAGAAAGATGTAGTACTGCCCGTTGATCTGGTAGAAGCGGGCGCCCTCCAGGGTGCCGACACTCGACGGTGTCGTGAACACCTGCTGGGTACGGACCTGGCCGCGGGCGTCGGGGGAGAGCTGGGCCACGCTGATGGTGGTGTTCCCGTACGCCACGTACAGGGAGTCGTCGCTGTCGACGAGCAGTTCCGCGTCGTAGTACGGCGTGCTGCTCGTCGCGAGCCGGCTCCACGGCCCTGCGGCGGCGGTCGCGGTGTAGACGTACGTCCTGGCGAAGTCGATCTGACCGAGCCAGTAGAAGGTCCGGTTGCTCGGGCGGTAGGCCAGCGAGGAGGCCCAGACGCCCCGGACGTAGCCACGGGCACCGTTGAGGTCGTACTTGGCGCCGAAGTCCAGGACGGGCACCGAGTGACCGGCGATCTCCCGGTTCACCAGGTCGTACGAGCGCAGGACGGGCGCGCCCGGCGAATAGCGCATGGTCGAGGCGGAGGCGTAGTGGGTGTGCCCGACGCGGATGACGTCGATGTCCGCGAAGTCCTGCCAGATCACCGGGTTCGGGTACTGCGCGGCGACCGCGCGGGCGGGTCCGTTGGGACGGAAGGCTCCGACGGCCAGGCCGGTGGTCGCCGCCAGCGCACGGCGACGGGTGAAGCATTGATGGTGCCATGACAGGTCCATACAGGGTGATCTCCCCGGCTTCTTCGGTGGGAGCGGCGGCTGCATATGTTCGGAATATCGAACATGGATCGACTAGTCGAGCAACTGGGATGATAGGGGACCGGTGAGCCCCGTCAATACCTCACGCAGCTTTCGGTGTTACTCACGAAACATTCGGGGTGGCTCATGGTGCGCACCTGCGGGTGGGCGTTGGCCGGCCCGCAGGTCACCCGCCTCGTGGCCTCGCCGACCGTGCACCGATCCGACATGCGGCCGGTGCTGACAGGGCGGGTCGCCTCCGTGGTATCCGTAAAGCGCCTAAAGTTTCTGACTCACTCCGTGGCGCCGGCCGCGCCCGGCTGGCTGCTGCCGAGACCCTGGAGTTCACCGCGTCCAGCGAGGACAGCCAGGTGTTGGACGCTGTCGCGCACGCCCAGCGTCACCGGCCGGCCCTCGGCGGCGGCTGGAACAGGGGACGCCCACGAACTCGGCATCCAGCCCGACGCCTACGACCCGGAACTCGACGTCGACTTCACTCCACTGCGCGAGCAGGACCTGACCGCCGCCGGTCTCCGCCAAGCCGCCTGAACCGTGAGGTGAACCAGCTGGTGACGCCGTTCACGGGGCCGGGCCGGTATACGTCTGAATCCTGCTGCGAGGGTCAGCCTCCAACACCCTGGAACGGACGGTGATCCGGTGGCGCTGGCATGGGGACGGGGCCTGTGACGGTTCTTGTGAGCCCCCGCCGCATTTCAGAGGGATACCCGCGCTGCTCTGCCAGCGGCAGAACAGCGGCCGGACCGGGCTCGACGCTCACTACAGTCCAGTCTCATGACGACGATTACGACGCGTTCGGTCGAGTACCCGGCCGACGGTCTGACGATGATCGGGCACCTCGCACTCCCGGCCGGCGTCGACCGCCGGCCCGCGGTGCTGCTCGGGCCAGAGGGCATGGGGCTCAGCGACGTCGAGCGCCGCCGGGCCGATGCTCTCGCCGAGCTGGGATATGTAGCGCTGGCCTTCGACCTTCACGGCGGGCGCTATGTGGGTGACCCCGAGGAGATGCTGGCCCGTTGCATGCCGCTGCTCGCCGATCCCGACCGGATGCGAGGCATCGGTCATGCGGCCCTCGACGTGTTGCGCGCCGAACCGCGGACCGACCCCGACCGGATCGCCGCCGTCGGTTACGGCACCGGGGGCGCCGTCGCGCTGGAACTCGGGCGGGATGGCGTCGACCTGCGCGCGATCGGGACAGTCAACGCAACGACCACGGGCCGGCCGGGCGAGGCGGCGCGCATTCGCTGCCCGGTGTGGGCCGGGGTCGGGTCGGAGGACCCGATCATGTCGCCCGCGCAGCGGGACGCGTTCACCGCCGAGATGCAGGCCGCGGGCGTCGACTGGCGCCTCGTGGTCTACGGCGGCGCCCTGCACGGCTTCCACCACCCGCCTGTCGACCACCCTGTGGTCCCCGGCGTCGGCTACCACCCACAGCACGCGCAGCGCGCCTGGCACGACGTCATCGACCTGCTCGCCGAGTGCCTGCCCGTGACGGATGATCTGGTCAGTCCAAGCTCTGACACCCGCTGACCAGCGCATACCGGTTGCTACGGCACATTTCTGGCGTGTTCGGTCCCGTCCATCCTTCAACGCCGCGGGACGCCGACGACGCGCTCTCTGTCCAAGACCGGCGGGGCCTCCACGCCACCTTAGTGGTCGGCTCCGTAAGTCCTTCGGGGGTTGATCACGCTGCCAGGGCGACGGAGGATTCCTGGTGTCGGTCGAGCCGGGCCAGCAGATCGTCCAGGTCGGAGGTGGTGAACCTCCACTGGAACGGCTGTGCCTTGGTGTTGTAGCGGTCTTCGAACTTTCGGAGCCGGTCCCTGACCTCGGCGAGGTCGGTGAAATCGTTGGGTGCCACGACCTTGCGTCGCACGATGGAGAAGAAGGTCTCCATCTGGTTCAACCAGGAGGCGTGGACCGGGATGTGCACCAGGACGGCGTTCGGGAACCTGGCGGCAAGGCGGTCGATGGATCTCTGACCGCGGTGCGAGGAGCCGTTGTCGACGACCCAGAAGACGCGTTTCGCACTGGCATAGGGCTCGCGGTCATGACCTGCTCGACGAGGTTCACGACCGGCACGATGCCGGTGGCCGCCTCGCAGCGCCCGAAGACCTCGGCGTGGTGGACGTCATAGGCGGCCAGGTAGGCCAGCGCGCCGCCGCGGCCATACTCGTGGTTGACCCGCATCGCGCGGGCCTGGCCGGGGGCCAGGGTCGGGTGGCAGCGGCAGCGGGCCTGCACGGAGGTCTTCTCGTCACTGGAGATGACGTACTCGTCTGCGCCCAGCGCGACGCCGTCGAAAGTGCGGGCACACAGGTCAAGAACCCGCTGGGCTTTGGCGCGGAAGGCGGGGTCGCGGATGAAGATCCAGGATCGGTACTGCCAGGGCTTGAGTGCGTCCTGGCGTAGCCAACGGCGCACGGTGGACGCCGAGATGCTGTCGGTGATCCCGCGCGCTGTCAGCTCGGCGGCCAGGTCCGGGCAGGACCAGTGTGACAGCGGCAGCCCGCTCTCGGCCGGGAGTTGGCAGGCCAGTGCTTTGGCCTCGGCGACCTGCACGAGGGTGAAGCGGGCCGGGGCGCCCGCTGCGTCTGCGGTCGGCCAGGGCCGGCAAGCCGCCGTCGGCGAACCGGCCCCGCCAGGTGCGCACGGTGTCCACGTGCACACCCACCTCGACAGCGATCCGCGCGTTGGACCTGCCCCGAGTCGCCAGGAGCGCGATCTGTGACCGGACCCTGGCCTGGTGCGGAGTCTTGTGGCCGTAGGCCGCCTTCTTCAATCGTTGCCGCTCGGCGGCCGTCAGGGCTATGGGACGGGCGGCAGGAACAGGCAAGGCAGACGGGCCGATCAGCAGGAGTGGATCACAACGCCTTGGGGGTCCTGCTCATGCCGTCTCGTGGTGGAGGGGGTCCAGGGCGGTGAGTTCTTCCACTGACAGGCGCAGGGAGCCGACGGCGACGTTCTGGGCGAGGTGGTCGAGGTCGCCGGTGCCGGGGATGGCCAGGACGTGAGGGCCCTGGTGGAGTGTCCACGCCAGCCGGATCTGGGCTGCGCTCACGCCATGGGCGCGGGCGATGGCGTGCACCTCCGGGCTGTGCTCGGTGGTCGCGCCCCCATCGCGTCCGGTGCCGGCGATCGAGTAGAACGGCACGAACGCGATGCCCTGCTCACCACAGATGCCCATGAACTCCTTCTGCTCGGGCGATGCGCCGATGCCGTACATGTTCTGGACGCAGACCACCGGTGCGATGGTCTGAGCCTCGGCGAGGTGGTGGGGGCGGATGTTGGACAGGCCCAGGTGCCGGATGAGGCCGGCCTCGCGCAGTTCGGCAAGTGCGCCGAAGCGTTCGGCGATGGAGTCGGTGCCGACGATGCGCAGGTTCACCACGTCGAGGTGGTCGCGGCCGAGTTGGCGCAGGTTTTCCTCGACCTGTCCGCGCAGCTGCTCGGGGGTGGCGTGCGGCATCCACTGCCCCGAGGGATCGCGGGCCGGTCCGACCTTGGTGGTGATGACGAGGTCGTCCGGGTAGGGGGCCAGTGCCCGGTTGATGAGCTCGTTGGCACAGCGCAGCGACGAGAAGTAGAACGCGGCGGTGTCGATGTGGTTCACGCCGAGCTCGACCGCGCGGCGCAGCACACTGATTGCCTGGTCGCGGTCGCGTGGGATGGCATCGGCCGCGAATGCCTCGCCGTGCTGTGTCAGGCGCATCGCGCCGAAACCGATCCGGTTGACCGTCAGGTCGCCGAGCTTCCAGGTGCCCGATGCCGCCGCGGTGATCGTTTGTGAGGTCATGGCGGGATGATCTCCGCACGGTAGGCTGGCCCGCCATTGATTCATGCATGCCTGAATCTATTGAGGAGTGGTTGTCCTGGCAGAGCTGGCGTTCTCGACGAGCGATCTGGCGCAGCTACGGTTCGCCGTCTCACCGATGTGGGAGGTCGCACCCAGCTTCCGACTGCTGACGTCCGCCGCTGCACATCCGATCCACCGGCCCTGGGCCGACCAGGTACGCCCGCGTATGGTGGGCGCCGGGCTGGACCGGGGCTGGCTCTGCGAGCTGATCCCGCCCACCGGCGGCTACGTCCCGGACTTCCTCAACCCGGCCCCCGCCGGACCAGCCCCCGCCCCGGCGGCAGAGCGGGACGCGATCCGGGTCTCGCCCGCCGGCCGGGTACGCCAGGACCTCGACCACCTCGCCCGCCACCAGGGGAACCTCGGCCCCCGGCTGCGAGCCCTGCACAACGACCCACAGGGCCTCCTGGCCAAAGTCGCAGAAGAGCTCGAAACGTACTGGGAGCTGGTACTCGCCCCCTACTGGGCACGAATCCGGGCAGTCCTGGACGCAGACATCCTCTACCGGGCCCGCCTGGCCGCCGAGCACGGCGCCGGCCACCTCCTCAACGACTTGCACACGTCCTTGAGTTGGGACGACAACGCGCTCCGGATGTCCCGCCGAAAGCAGCCGCTGACCCGAACGACGGCAGGCACGGGACTGCTGCTGATCCCCTCAGCCTTCACCGGACCAGGGTTGCGCACCCGAACGACGCCGCCGGACCCGCCCCAACTCGCCTATCCGGCGCGCGGTGTTGGCTCACTATGGACAAAGCGCCCCGTGCCCCGGACCGACACCCTCGCCGCCGTACTCGGCCGCTCGCGGACCCTGCTGCTAACGGAGTTGGAGATCCCGGCCTCCACCACACAGCTGGCCCACCGCACCGGACTCTCCCCCGCGGGGGTATCCCAATACCTCACCGCGCTCCGCAACGCGGGCCTGGTCAGCGCCCACCGCGCAGGCCGCTCCGTCCTCTACGCCCGCACCGCCGCAGCCGAAGCCCTTCTCCAAGCCGCCTCCGCCTGACCCCACGTCAACCCCCGAAGGATTTACGGGGCCGACCACTTAGGGGTGACGAAAGGGGGCCGGCCCACTTGGCGGAGAAGGCCGCCACCGCCACGGTCCTGATCCGGGACTGCCCCACCGCCGCCAACCAGTGGACCACGTGGGCCGGCGGCGAGACCCGCGTCTTCGGCGACACGTGCCTGGACGGCGAAGACCAGGGCACCACCAACGGCACCCGTGTCATCACCTGGCCCTGCAACGGCCAGGCCGGCCAGAAGTGGACCCGCGCGTGAGGATCCGGCGGTGTCCACCGGGGAACAAGCCGCGGGCAGGGTGGAGAAACCGGTGGTGATCCCGTTGCCGGCCCCGCGCACGGCCCGCAAGCGGCCGCAGCGGGCTCAATCACCGACCGAGCACCGTCAGCATCGTCCCCGCCCCACACCCGGGCCCACGACCCAGTGAGCGAAGGGCACTTTCTAAGGCCGGGGCCCGATGACGCGCCCCCCGTCGCGTACCGTGATGGCCGACGCGGGGCAGGAGTCGGCGGCGTCCAGGGCGCGCTCGTCCGCGCCGATCTCCTCCCGCACCGGTTCGGCGCGCTCACCCTCCAGGCGGTACAGCTCGGGGGCGAGAGCTGCGCACATGCCCGAGCCCAGACACTGGTCCTGATCGATCCGGGTCGTCCAGGACATCCGGGTCACCATCCCACCGGCATCTCGCGCGGCCCGCGCACCAGCATCTGGTTCTTCCACACCACGTCACCGGTGATGTGGAGCGTCGGGAAACGGGTGATGAGGGCGCGCAACGCCTCCTGCAGCTCCAGCCGCGCCAGGGGTGCGCCGAGGCAGTGGTGGACGCCGTGACCGAATCCGAGGTGCTGCACGCCGGTGCGGGTGACGTCGAGCGTGCCGGGCTCGCCGAACCTCAGCGCGTCGCGATTGGCGGCTCCGACGGCGACGAGGACCGGTTCCCCGGCGCGTACGAGCGTGCCGCCCACCTCGACGTCCTCCTTCGCGTACCGCGGGAAGGCCGCCGCGCTGCCCAGCGGCACGAAGCGCAGCAGCTCCTCGACCGCGCCCGCGATGAGTTCCGGCCGCTCGCGCAGCAGGGCCAGCTGGTCGGGGTGGTCGAGGAGGGCGTACACGAAGTTCGGGATCTGGCTCGCCGTGGTCTCGTGTCCGGCGACGAGGATGCCGACGCACAGGTCGACCAGTTCCAGCTCGGTCAGACGGTCACCGGTGTCACGGGCCTCGATCAGACCGGTCATCAGGTCGGGACGGGGACGGTCGCGGTGATCCTTGATCAACGCGGCCATGTAGGCGCGGAGCTCCTCGCGGTTGCGGGTCGCTTCCTCGGCGCTCAGGGAGCTGGTCGACAGGGCGGCGTCGCTCCAGACCCGGAACTTGGGGCGGTCCTCCTCCGGCACGCCCAGCATCCGGCAGATCACGGCCACGGGGATGGGCAGCGCGTAGTGCTCCACGAGGTCGACCGGCGGTCCCATGGCCTCCATCCGGTCGAGGAAGCCGTTCGCCAGTTCCCGCACCTGCGGTCGCTGCTTCTCCACCTGGTGCACGGTGAAGGCCTTCGCCACGAGCGTGCGCAGCCGGGTGTGCTCGGGCGGGTCCATGCTGAGGATGCCCGCGTCCTGCTGCCCCTCGGACTGGCGGGGCTCGTCGTGCTCCAGCGCCTCGGCCCGGCTGAAGCGCCGGTCACCGAGGACGAGCCGGGCGTCGGCGTACCGCGTGGCCAGCCATGCGGGCTCGCCGTAGGCCATGCGTACGCGTAAGAGCCCGGGACGCTCCAGCGCCTCGGCGTAGGCGTCGGCGAGCCCGAGCCCCTCGGGTTCGTTGAACGGATAGGTCAGCGGCTCCGGTTCGTGCGTGGCGGTCACGGAAAACCTCCCTGTGTAAGCAGCTGCTTACCAACCTAGAGTGGGGCTTCCGGGCGGTCAACGGCGCCTCACGCGGTCTCGTGCGCGGTGCGCCGGACGAACAGGGGGGTGGCGGGTGGTGGCCAGCAAGGCGGACGCCGAAGCGGTGTCGTCGCGCGGGGAACCGCGGACACGGCCGGCATCGGAACCCGCACCCGCTCCAACACCCAGGCAGGCGCCCGCACCTGTTCCGACGCCGGTAGCGGCCCGGGAGAGCGAGGGTGTACGGGACGGAGCCTCGACCCGGGAACGGCTGCTCGACGCCGCGTCCGCCCTGTTCGCCGAACGCGGCTACGAACGGGCCACCGTACGGGACATCTCCGCCCGCGCCCGGGTCAACCAGGCGCTCCTCTTCCGCCACTTCGGCTCGAAGCGGGCCCTGTTCGGGGAGGTGGTGTCACGCGACGGTACGGAGCAACTGCGCAGCACCCCGCCGGAACGGCTCGTGGAAACGGTACTGGCGAGCATGCTCGCCCCGCCTCCGGTCGACAGCGGCAGTGCCGGCTCCAGCCGCTCCCTGGAGACCCTGCTCCGGTCGGTGGGGGCGGGGGACGAGGTGTCCGCGGCGGTCACCGAGCTCGGTGACGACTACGCCCGGGCGCTGGCCACCCTGAGCGACGCCGACGACCGCGGCCTGCGCGCCGACCTGGCCCTGGCCTGGCTCGTCGGCATCGGGCTCATGCGCGTGGTCGTCGGCAAGCAGCCCCTGGCGGACGCGGACGCCGACGAGGTGAGCCGCCTGGTGGTGGGCGCACTCGGCCACCTGCTGGACGGTATGGCGCCGCACCACGACCGGGGCGCCGGCCACGGCTGAGTCACCCCGCGGCCGCCGCACCGCCCCGCGGCCGCCGCACCGCCCCGCGGCCGCCGCACGGCCGCTCTCGGCAGCGCCCCTCTTCGCGCTGTGCGGCGGCGGGCACCGGCAGCCGGCGTCCGGGAACACCGGTGTCCGGGAACACCGGTGTCCGGGAACACCGGTGTCCGGATCCGGTGGAGATGGATCCGGACGGTGGGTGGGGGAGCGGGCCGCTACCCGGCGTAGGTCTCGTACTCGGCGATCCGCGGCGTGCCGGTGGAACTGGTGATCTCGAAGGTGATCTTCTGGAGGGAGGTGCGGGGGAAGGAGATGACGCCTGCTCCGCTGCCGGAGGTCAGAACGGCACCGGTGTCGGCGTTGACGAGCCTCCAGGAACCGATACCGCCCTCGGAGCCGGTCGCCTCCCGGATGTTGACGCGGGACACCGCGGTCGGGGCGCCCCACTTGATCGAGACGCTGCCGGTCGAGCCGGCCGGCGACCAGTAGGTGCTCGGATTGCCGTCCCGGACGTTGCCGTAGCTGGTGCCGTCGGCCTTGCTCGAACCGTCGGAGCCCGCACCGATGCTGAGGTTGGTGCCGCTGGGCGGGGTGGGCGTCGGGGTGGGCGTGGTCGGAGTCGGCGTGGGCGTGGGCGTGGGCGGGGTGGGCGTCGGGTCCGGCGTCTGGGGTGTGCAATTGCCGTCCGACACCTTCAGCCCCGTGTTGGCGCCTGCCGTACGGCTCACGACGTCCGGTACGCAGCCGGCGGCGTCCAGGCCGTAGGCGTACGGGATGCCGACGGTGGTGTTGGACTGGGGGTTGGGCCCGGCGGGGTTGTGGTCGCCGTCGCGGGCCGACCAGGTCACGTTGTCGAAGATGTTGCCGCTGACCTGCCAGTAGCCGGCCGCGTCGGTGTAGAACGTTCCGAGGACGTCCTTGGAGTCCTCGAAGTAGTTGTTGTCGACCTTGGCGCGCGCCCCGGCCCGGGAGTTGATGCCCGACTCGTTGAGGCTCTTGTAGTGGTTGTTGTAGATGTGGGCGATGCCGCCGCGCAGCAGCGGAGCACGGGAGTCGATGTTCTCGTACAGGTTATGGTGGAACGTGACGTAGCCGTTGGAGGTGTCGGACTCGCTGGAGCCGATGAGGCCACCGCGGCCGGAGTTGCGCAGGGTGCTGTAGGACAGCGTGACGTACTGCGTGTTGTCCTTCATGTCGAAGAGGCCGTCGTAGCCCGCCGACTCGCCGCCCGACGCCTCCAGGGTGGTGTGGTCGACCCAGACGTTGCGGACGTTGCTCTCCATACCAATGGCGTCGCCGCCGTTGGACGTGGGGGAGCCCGACTTCTTGACGTTCCGGATCGTCACGTTCTGGATGATGATGTTGCGTGAGTCGCGGATGTGGATGCCCACTTGATCGAAGACGGCTCCGCCGCCGACCCCGACGATGGTGACGTTGCTGATCTGCTTGAGCTCGATCACGCCGTCGGCGGTGCTGCAACTTCCGCCCGACACCTTGCTGGTGTTGCCGTGGTTGATCGTCCCCTCCACCTGGATGGTGATCGGGGTGCTGCTGCTGGCCCGGCCGCACAGGGCCGCGTGGATGGCGGTCCCCGTGGTGGCCCGCACCGTCTGCCCGCCCGCGCCCCCGGTGGTGCCGCCGTTCTGGGAGGCGAAGCCGGTCGCGCCGCCTGCTGCCGCCGACGCCTCGGGTATCAGAACCGCACCGGTCACGCCCGCGAGGGTCATGGTGGCCAGTGCCGTGCACAGTCGGAGTCCGACCGTTCGTCTCATGATGGCTGCCCTTTCGTCTTCGCCTGCCGGCGGCGCCTCGATGGCACTGCCGCTCGCCACCGTCGGCTCGGCCGGGCGACGGCGGATGACTCTGGAAAGCGCTTTCTGGCCGCGAGAATAGGGGTCGCCCTGTGGAGTGACAAGGTTCCGCGCACGGCTGGATTCAGAAACAGGAATGGCGATCACCTGAAGTCGCCCTGCGGGGCAGTCAGATGAACGCTGTTCAGGTGGATGCACGCGTGACGCGTGCCCGCGTAGTGTCCCGCCGAACGGCCCGTATGCGGGCGAGCGTGGCCGAGGAGTGGGTGAACTGGCCGATGCCGGATGTGCGGGGGGCCGGTGCGGGCGATCGTGAGCAGGAGTAGAGCCCCGCCCGGGGCTCTACTCCTGCTCACGGGTCACAACGGCGGAGCCGTCGATCAGTGGTAGGCGTGGACGACGGCGTGGCCCTTGCCGCGGCCGATCATCCACTTGTTGACCGGGGTCGTGACCAGGAACGCGACCGCGAATCCGCCCAGCAGCGCGCCCCAGAACAGCCCGTCGCTCAAGTGGGAGTCCATCGCCCCGGGAACCGCGGCGATGATCCCGTTGTCGACGAGCTCCATCACGGCGATGGAGACGGTGTCGGCGGCCAGGGCGACCTTGATCGCGGTCTTGAAGTCCAGGCCGGCCCGCCGCACGGCGAACAGCGTGAACGAGTAGCCGAAGACGAACGCCAGCGTGATCGCCAGGGCCATCGTCTCGACGTTGCCCCACATCAGGGCCGTGCCGATGACCATGCCGAGGATCTCACCGATGGCGCACCCGGTCAGGCAGTGGAGGGTCGCCTTCGCGGCCGTCCCCCACGAGGCTCCGCCGGGTTGGCCGCCGCTGTGCGCCCCGTGACCCTGGTGATCGCGGTGCGCGGCGTGGCCGTGCGCATCGGCGTGGTCGTGTGCGCCGTGGTCCATGACAGTCATCCCCATTCCGTCTTGCGCGAGTCACCGTCCTTGGTGGCGTATGTCTCGACCATATACCCCCTGGGGGTATTTTTCCAGTACCGGCGACCATGGCGAGGCGCTCGCCGAGGCCGGTGCCGGTGGGGTCGTGTCCATGCTCGCCCCGGTGCCTCCTCGCCGGCGGCGCGGGCGTCCGGGGAGTCGGTGCCGGCGAGGTGTGGAGCGCGGGTGGCGGGCCGGGCCGCGACCTTGCGCCGGTCCAGGGGCCGGACGCCGGGTGTTGCGGCTGGATGGTGTGGGGGGCCGCCCCCCTTACTCCTCGCGTCGGAGTAAATCTGTCGCGGCGAAGGTAGACATGCCGCCTCATCCGGGTTAGGGTTTTGCCATAGCCAGAAAGTCGCAGATGGCACGGCAGAGACGGACTGCCGCGCAAGCAGCTGCGGAACGGCAGCGGAGTGGCGGGGCCGAAAGTGGTGGGTCTCGTCGCTGGTTGCCGGGCCGAGCGGCCCCAGGGGCCGTAGAAGCAGTGCCGCACCATCCAGCAGTGCATGTAGTTGATCGAAAGAGGTAAGGAGCAGACGCCATCAGGATCGCCCGGGCGAGAAGAACACCCGCTCGGGTACCGCAGGCCCCGGATTGGAAGGTGGTCCCCGGTCACGCAACTGCGATCCCCGCTCCTCCGCCCTCCCAGGCGGACGCGTAGCGGAAAACGAAGGCCGACTCGGGTCGGCCGGTAGATGGTGTTGAAAGCTCGGGGCTCGGGTGCCGCACGGCGCCCGAGCCCCTTGACGCGTCCCTTGGAAGAAGAGGTTTATGACCCCTCGCAGTACCCGCCCCGTCGACACTCTCGACGACGACGACTACCCCGCGTACACCATGGGCCGAGCCGCGGACATGCTCGGCACCACCCCCGCCTTCCTCCGCGCCCTGGGCGAGCACCGTCTGATCACCCCCTTGCGTTCAGAAGGCGGCCACCGCCGCTACTCCCGTTACCAACTGCGCATCGCCGCCCGCGCCCGCGAACTCGTCGATCAGGGCACCCCCATCGAAGCCGCCTGCCGCATCGTCATCCTCGAGGACCAGCTCGAAGAGGCCCAGCGCATCAACGCGGAACTGCGCACCCGGGGAGCCGCCTCGTAACGGCCACGAGAGCCGGTCCACCCGAACCGGTCGGCGTTGCCGACACCACGCGGCCGGTGGCGGCAGGTGGCCGTCCCTCCGTGACCGGCCCGTGACCGGCTTGTCCCCGGACCGCCCCGCAGGTCGGTCCGACCCATGCGCTCATGTGCGCCGGCTGCGGTGCACGTGAACGTGCGAGGCGTAGTGCCGGATCTTCAGGGCACGTGGAGGTGTGAAGTGCGGCGACGCCGCACTCTGTCTCTAGGGAGTGCCCGTGACGGTTCGTATCGGGGTGGAGGAAGAATTCCACGTACTCGATGTGGAAACCGGAGAGCCCGTCCCCCGCGCCGGTTCCGTTCTGCACGGTCTGCCGGAGAAGCGTTACACGACGGAACTCCTCCAGTGCGCTGTGGAGACCAACAGCGATGTCCATACGACGCTCGACGACCTGCTGGCGGACCTGAACCGGTCGCGGAGCGCGTTGCGGGACGCCGCCGGCCGGCACGGGCTGGCGGTGGTGGCGGCCGGTACGGTCCCGTTCCTCCCCGAGGGAGGCCCGACGGTGACCCCGGGCAGCCGGTACCGGCACATGGTGTCCGAGTACGGCCAGGTGGCCCGGGAGCAGCTGATCTGCGGCCTCCACGTTCACGCCGAGGTGCCCGACCGTGACACGGCGGTCCGCATGATGTGCCTGATCGCACCTTGGATACCCGCCCTGCTGGCCCTTTCCGCCAGCTCGCCCTTCTGGAACGCCGCCGACACCGGTTACGCGAGCTGGCGCACGATGGTGTGGCAGCGCTGGCCCACCGCCGGCCCGGTCGGCTGCTACCCCGACGCGGCGGCGTACGACGCGGCGGTGACCGAGCTGATCGACTCCGGAGTGGTGAGCGACCCCAAGATGATCTACTACGACCTGCGGCCCTCGGACCACCAGCCCACCCTGGAGCTGCGCGTCTGCGACGCCTGCCCCGAGGCGGAGACGGCGGTCATGATCACCGGCCTGTTCCGGGCCATGGTGACGTGGGCGCGGACGCGCCTGGCCAACGACCCCCGGCCTCGCTGCCGCGGCCGGCACGAGTCGCTGCGAGCGGCGACGTGGCGGGCCGCGCGATCCGGCCTGGAAGGCGATCTGGTCGACCCGGTGTCCCGCCGGCCGGCACCGGCGGCCCGGGTGATCCGGACGATGCTGACACGACTGCGCCCCGAGCTCGAGGCGTGCGGCGACTGGGAGACGGTGAGCGAACTCGCGGAGCGGGCACTGGCGCGCGGAAGCGCCGCACACCGCATCCGCCAAGTGGCCGCCGGGGACGACCTGCTCGCCTGCATCGACGAGATGGTCGGTCTGACCAGTGGTGGGGAGGGCCGGCGGCGCCGCAAGGCCTCGCCCCTGATGTCCGTCGTACGGAGCGGTCTGCAGCGTGGGGACGTGGAACCCATCGGCGGCTGACCCGGCTGACCGCCTCGGTCCGGGACGTGGACCGCGGGGCCGGGCGCCGGGCTCAGGTGACCAGCCCCCTTTCCCACGCCCACGCGGCGATTTCGACCCGATTGCGCGCCCCGAGCTTCGTCTGGATGTTGCTGAGATGGGCCTTCACGGTGCCTGCGGTGATGTGGAGTTCGGCGGCGGTCTCGGCGTTGGTCAGGCCGCGGGCCACCAGCTCGACCACTTCCGTCTCGCGCGGGGACAGGGGCGACGGTGCGGGCCGGGCCCGGCCGGTCGCGGTGAACCGTTCCAGCAGGCGGACCGTGATCGAGGGGCTGATCAGCGCCTCGCCGGAAGCGGCGGACCGGACCGCCTCGGCCAGAAGGCGGGGGCCGGCGTCCTTGAGCAGGAATCCGCACGCCCCGCTGTGCAGGGCCCGGTGGACGTACGCGTCGTCGTCGAAGGTCGTCACCATGACGACTTTCGGCACATGGGGCCTGCCGGGACGGGTCAGATGACGCAGGGCGTCCAGGCCGTCCAGCAGCGGCATACGGATGTCCATGAGGACGACATCGGGGCGGTGCCGGGCCGCCTGTTCGACCGCTTCGAGTCCGTCACGGGTCTGGGCGACGACCTCGATGCCGTCCTCGGCGGCGAGGATCATGGCCATCCCGGTACGGACGATGTCCTGGTCGTCGGCGATGAGGACACGGACCGTCATCGCTGCCCCCGCGGGAACGAGGCGGTGACCAGCCAGCCGCTGCCGTCGGCCGTGGCCGGGCCGGCGCTCAGTGTTCCGCCCGCGACGGAGGCCAGCTCCCGCAGCCCTCGCAGGCCGTAACCCCGCCCCCCGTCGGCGCGGCGCTCCTTCGCCCCGTCGTCGACCCCGACCGGCGTCCGGCCGGTGGGGTGGCCGCCGTCATCGCGTATGTCGACGACCGCGGTGTCGGCGGTGACGGTCAGGCGCACGTCCACGGCCCGGCAGTGCCGGGCGTGCTTGCGGACGTTGGTCAGCGCTTCCATCACCACCCGGTGCAGACCGGCCGCCACCTGAGCGGGCAGCACGTCGTCAGTGCGGCCGAGCGCGGTGAACCGAACCCGCGCCCCCGGCAGGACGAAGCCCTCCACCAGACCCCGCACCGCCTCGTGGCCGGTGGCCGGCCGCAGCGGCTCCCGCCCCCCGTGCTCGCGCAGGGTGCCCACCATCCGGCGCAGCGACACCAGGGCCTCAGCCCCGGTGCCCTCGATGCGCTCCAGCGCTTCCGCCACCATCTCCGGGTTCTTCGTGGCGACGGCTCGGGCGCCCTGGGCCTGGACCACGATGCCCGTGACGTGGTGGGCGACGAAGTCGTGCAGGTCACGGGCGAAGTCGGTGCGCTGCTGAAGGACGATGCGCTCCTCCTGCTGCCGCCGGGAGGAGGCCACCAGCCGGGACGTGAGGCCCGCCCCCAGCGCGCCGGTCACGGTCAGGGCGAGGAACAGCGCCATCAGCACACTGCCCTCCTGCGCTTCGATCGCCACCGGCCGCAGAACCACGGCCGCCGTCAGCGACGGGACGGCGAGCACGGCGCCGGCCCTCGATCCGCGGCGCGCCACCACCACGAGGACGGCACACAGGACGACCGGCTCGAAGAACGCGTACGCACTGGAGGCGTTCGAGCCATCGGGTCCCCCGGCACCGGCCGCGTGG
Organism: Streptomyces sp. NPDC045701; assembly: GCF_056432045.1. Lineage (NCBI taxonomy): Bacteria > Bacillati > Actinomycetota > Actinomycetes > Kitasatosporales > Streptomycetaceae > Streptomyces > Streptomyces sp. NPDC045701. The sequence goes on from NZ_JBWKJV010000004.1 coordinate 365,753, forward strand.
CGGAGGTGGAGAACCGCCGAGCAGCCGAGCGAGACCGCGGCCGCCGCACACGCGGCCCAGGACACGGCGCTCCCCGGGACGCGGGGCAACAGCGCCGGCCCCCCGACCAGTGCGGCGGCGAGCGCCGAGACGAACAGCACCCCGCCGGTACGCGGCTGCCCGAAAGCCCCGATGTGATGGTCGAGCACAAGGGCGGCGACCACCAGGCAGCCGGCGGCGGCCCGCCCGACCGGGACGAGGAACCGGACGCAGGGCGGTGAACTGGTACTTCGGCGCATGACCAGCACCCTAGTCCGGCGCCGCGGTCGTCCGACTCCGCCGAAAGTCATAGGCCGCCGCCGGAAGTCTCCCCTTCGGCCGATACGGACACGGCGCCGCCGGAGCGAGGCTCGGCACCACTACCCGTGCCTCCTGGAAAGACCCCGCCCGTGAACCTCTCCCTCCATGTCGCCCCTTCCGTCGTCCTGGGGCCGCTGCTGACCGTCTACGCCGTCGTGGTCCTGCTCCGCGCACGGCGCGGAACACCGGGCTGGACCGGCCGGCACGCCGCGCTGCGGCTGACGGCGGCCGTGTACGCGGCGGCGGTGCTCTCCATCACCGTGTTCCCCATCGAGATCACCTACGGCGAGTACGCGAACCAGTCGGCCTGGTACAACCAGATCAACCCCATACCGCTGATCACGCTGGACGTCACCGCCATCCCCAACATCCTCATGACGGTGCCCCTGGGCCTTCTCCTGCCGTTGCTCTCCTCCCGGGCGACATCGGCCCGCCGGGTCACCCTCCTGACCGCACTGGCCGCCCTCGCCATCGAAGCCACCCAGCTGCTGTGCTACGTGCTCTTCTCCAACGGCCGCGCCGCCGACGTCAACGACGTGCTCGTCAACACCCTCGGCGGTCTCCTGGGCTGGCTGGTCCTGCGGGCCGCGCTGCGGCCGGCCGGATCGCGCTCCCGACTGCTGGCCGGTGCCCTGCCGGAATCCGCCCTCGGCCACCGCGCCGCGCGCAACGCACCGCTCGTACCCGGCCGCAGCCGGCTCTGATCAAGCGGACGGCCGGCGAGCGACCGGCGCCAAGGGGATTTGTCGGCCCCCGGCCCGGGATCTGGCGGGGAGGGACCACGGTTCCTCTTGCCGGTGCCGGCACGCCCCGGCCGCCCGTCGCGGGCCCGCGTTGCCAGGCGGCGGGCCGCGTTCGTACAGGTGGCAAATGAGTGTGCGGGGACGGCTCTCCGGCGCGATCATGGATCGGACCGATCCCCCTGCCTACGAGGAATCGCCCCCATGCCGGTGCCCCCCGACCCCACGGTCCTCCACCCGATGCCCGAACAACCGCGGGTGGTGCTGCTGAGGCCGCTGGTGAAGTCCCCGCTGATCGAGGTCGGCGAATACTCCTACTATGACGACCCGGACGACGCGACCGCGTTCGAGACGCGGAACGTTCTCTACCACTATGGGCCGGAAAAGCTCGTCATCGGCAAGTTCTGCTCGCTGGGCACCGGTGTGCGGTTCATCATGAACGGCGCCAACCACCGGATGGACGGCCCCTCGACCTTTCCCTTCCCCACCATGGGGGGCTCCTGGGCCGAGCACTTCGACCTGCTCACCGGTCTGCCCGACCGAGGAGACACCGTCGTCGGCAACGACGTCTGGTTCGGCCACGGGACGACGGTGATGCCCGGGGTACGGATCGGGCACGGCGCGATCATCGCCACCGGCGCCGTGGTCACCGGCGACGTGCCCGACTACGGCATCGTCGGCGGCAACCCGGCCCGCCTGATCCGCACCCGCTACGACGACCAGGACATCGCCCGACTGCTGGCGGTGGCCTGGTGGGACTGGCCCACGGAGCACATCACCGAACACGTTCGCACCATCATGTCGGGCAGCGTCGCCGCTCTCGAAGCCGCCGCCCCCGACAGCCCGCGGATGTGACGCGCGTGCCGGAGGGCCGCGGGCCCGACGGCCTGTGCGGGCGTCTCCGGATGGTGGCGGACGGAGCCACTTCGCCGTCGGCGTCGCCCATCGCCCCCCACGCGGGGGAGGCGGCGATCAGTCGGCGGCGAAGGTGCGACGGTAGCGCGACGGGCTGGTCCGGGTCAGCGCGGTGAAATGCACGCGCAGCGACTCCGCGGAGCCGAATCCGCAGCGGTGTGCGATGTCGTCGATGCCGAGGCGGGTGGTTTCCAGAAGGACGCGGGCACGGGCCACACGCTGCGCGGCGACCCAGTTCATGACGCTCGTGCCGGTCGCGGCCCGGAACCGGCGGCGCAGCGTCCGGGTGCTCATGTGGCTGTGGTGGCTCACCGACTCCAAAGTGAGTGGCTCGTCGAGGTGTTCCAGGATCCAAGTGATCACGCCGGACATACCTGCCGCGTCGTGGGGCGGGACGGGCTCGATGAACTGGGCCTGCCCTCCTTCGCGGTGCGGCGGACTGACCAGGAAGCGAGCCATCGCGTTGGCCACCGCCTGACCGTGGTCGAGTCGCAACAGGTGCAGGCACAGGTCGGTGCCCGCGAGGACGCCGGCCGATGTGTAGACGCCGGTGTCCTCGACGTAGAGCTCCGCCGCACGGACCGTCACCAAGGGGTGGCGGTCCCGCAGCAGCCCTGCCCAGTACCAATGCGTGGTCGCGCTCCGGCCGTTCAGGATTCCGGCCGCCGCCAGGGCGAACGCGCCCGTACAGATCGACACCATCCTGCTGCCCCGGTCGTACGCGTCGCGCAGCCGCTCGACCAGTTCCGGGTCCGGAGGCACGGTGGGGTCCTCCACCCCGGTGACGATCACCGTGCCGGCCTCGTCCAGCCGGCCCAGCGGTTCGACCCCGGGGGGCCACAGCGGCCCGTCACCAAGCGTCGGTCCCACCAGGCTCAGCTCATAGGGGGTGCCCCCTGGCCGGGCGGCGGCCAGGTGGTCCGGCCAACGGCCGAACACCTGCCGTGGAACGGCGACGTCCAGCAGGACGAACCCCGGCTGCACGACCACCGCGACCTTGGCCGGATCCTTGGGAACGTTGTCCATCCGACCATCGTAGGACGCCTTCCGCCCCTCTTAGCGTGTACGCGGCACCCCGAAGAACAGCAGCAAGAGAGGCGAACCATGTACATCGTCAGCGGGACCCGGACCGCCCGGCACGCCCCACCGGAGAAGCAGACCGACGAACTGCCCGGCGGCGGCACGCGTTCCGGCCGGTACGGCGGACGCGGAAACCCCCGGAGCGGCGGGGAGGCGCGGTACTCCGAGACCGTAGGGGCGGGGCACCGGGCGCCGGGGCAGGTGGCGCTGTGAACCTCCTCGACACCTTGCCGGACGCGATCGGCGGGTGGCCGCGGACACGGGCCACAGAGGCCGCCGTCGCCTTCGCCGCCGAACACTCGCCCACCTATCTGCTCAACCACTGCGTTCGCAGCTACTTCTACGCCCGCAGCATCGCGGCCACGAGGAACCTCCTCGCCGGGACCGACTTCGACGACGAAACGCTCTTTCTCGCCACCTTGTTGCACGACATCGGACTGACGGACGAGGGGAACGGCCCCCACCGGTTCGAAGTGGACGGTGCCTTCCGGGCCGCCCGCTTCGTCCGCGATCACGGCCTGCCGGACTCCACCGCCGATCTGGTCTGGGACGCCGTGGCTCTGCACACCTCCTCCGGGATCGCGGCCCACAAGCAGCCGGTCGTGGCCCTCACACACCTCGGCATCGGTGCCGACGTCTTCGGCTTCGGCGCCGGGGAAGTGGACCGGGCGGTGCTCGACGCCGCGCAGACGGCGTTCCCGTGGCTGGATCTGCGAAAGCGCATCCTTGAGGCGGTGGTCCACCAGGTCGACGAGCAGCCGTCGAAGTGGGCGCCGATGTCGTTCATCGACGCCGCGTACCGCATGCTCCGGCCGGGCAATCCCTTCCCCGGACTGGACGGTCTCTGCGCCGCACCGGTGACTCCACCGCGCTGACGGACCGGCGCTGTCGGCCCATGGCCGAGTGGAAGTCCAGGTGGACGGTGCACCGGCCCCGGCGGGGAGAGCGAACCGGTGCCGGGCGAGTGGCCCGACAACACGACCACCCCGTCTCCGGACGGCTCCCGGTCAGCGCGCCAGCAGGTCGACCAGACCGGTCAGGTCCTCGTCGCCGCTGCCCTGGGCCAGGCGGCGGCGCATCAGCGCGAAGTAGGGGCTGAGCAGCTCCGGGCTGACGCCCTGCTCCTCGGCGGTGCGGACGAAGGTCGGCGTGCCGGCCACCTGCATGGCGAGGTTGGAGACGACGCCCCGGGTGTAGTCACCGGTCCGCAGCCGGTCGGCGGTCTCGTGCACCGCCGGGGCCATCGCGACGAGCCAGTCGGCGAGCAGCGGAGCGAGCGACGCCGGGTCGATGTCCTCCCTGCGGATCAGGGCGAAGGCGTGCGCGGCCCCGGCGAACATGCCGTACATGGCGCTGAGCAGAGCCACGTCGTGCAGAGCGGCGAAGCCGGGGTCCTCGCCGACGTAGGTGGTGCCGGCCAGAACGCCCAGCGTGTCCTCGTGCCGCCCGAGCAACTCCCGCGAGCCGCTGTAGAAGACGTAGCCACCGGCCCCCGGCGCACCGATCATCGGGGGGACGGCCATGATCCCGCCGTCCAGGTAGCGGGCACCGCGGTCGCGGGCCCACTCGGCGCGGAGGCGGGCCTGAGCAGGGGTACTGGTGGTCAGGTTCACCACGTCCCGGTCGGTCAGATCGGTGCCGGCCAGCGTCTCGCCGACCGAGGCGTCGTCCAGCAGGCAGACGACGACGAGGCTGTTCGCCGCGACCGCCTCAGCGGCGCTGTCCGCGACGTTCGCGCCCTCGGCGGCCAGCGCGGCGGTGCGGGCCGGGGTGCGGTTCCAGACGGTGAGCGGGTGGCCGGCGGCGAGCCAGGCGCGGGCGAGCGCGGTGCCCATCGCACCGAGGCCCAGGAGCGTGACGGGGGTCTTCTCAACGGAGTCGTATGCCATGCCGACTAGGCTGCTCGCAGGCCCGGAGGTGATCAAGTACGTACTTCTGAGTGGGTGGTTACCCCCGGGTGAGCCAGCACGTCGGAAGGGGTGGGCATGACGACGCTGAACCGGCCGGGCGCACCGGATGGACACGTCTGTGGGATCGACACCGCGATGGAGGTGATCGGCGGCAAGTGGAAGGTGCTGATCCTCTGGGCACTTCACGAGCATCCCCGCCGCCGCTTCGGCGAGCTGCGCCGGCTGCTCCCCGGGATCACCGAGAAGGTGCTTGCCTCTCACCTGCGGGAGATGGAATCGGACGGCGTCGTGCACCGCGTCTCCTACGACGAGGTGGTGCCCCGCGTCGAGTACTCGCTCACCGAGGACGGCACGCGCCTCAACACCGCGCTCCAGCCGCTGGCCGCCTGGGGACGCGAGCGGAGCACCGGCCGGGGGAGGGCATCGAAGGCGGGGTAGCACCGGCGAGCACGTGCCGGTCATGGCCGGTCGCCGGGGCCACGGCCGGCGGGGTCACCGCGTGGCCGGTACGGCGTGCCCGCCGTACCGGCCACGGCCCGGACGCCTCCCCGCCCGACGACGGCTCGGCGCTGTTCCGCCCGGGCGCCATGTTCTGCGCACGGCCGGGGATCGGCGGAACGGGCGTCTCCTTCGAGTCGATCGACGTCCCGGGCTCGTACCTGCGGCACTGCGCCTGCGCGGTCCCCATCGCCTCCGGCTGCGGTGCGGGTGACGGCTTCGACCGGCCGCAGACCCTCACGGCCGTCGCCGGCGGCGGACAGCACAGGGCGGACCGAACCGCACCGCCCAGGGCGAACGCGCGGCCGGTCCGCCGGTGGTGCGCCGACCGGTCGGGGGCATCCGGCTTCTACGGCCGCTTCGCCGGGACCGGCCGAAGTGAGGGCCAGCGGGCGAGCATGCGCTCACGCATACCGGCGGTGAGGCTGCTCACGCCGCTGAGGGAGTCGTGGTCGGCGGTCAACCGGCTGACGACGCCGAGCCGGTGGACGAGCCGCTGCCGGGCTGTCGCCGTGCCCCATTTCCAGTCCTCGTCCGGAATCCGGGCCAGGTGATCCCGGCCTTGCCGGTGGGCCCGCTGGACCAGCGCATCGCCACGGATCAGCCAGCCGGCGCACGCGTCGGCGAGGCCGTCCTCGCACTCGGATCCGGTCGCGGTGCGCCATGCCGTACGGTATGCGCGCTCCGCCCGTTCGAGCAGCGGCGCCGACGCGGCTGTGACACACCAGCAGGTCGGGAAACCGATGCGCAGGTAGGCCAGTTCCATCAGGCCACTGCCCAGTGACGCCTGCTCGAAGTCGACGAACCTGATGCCGGTGGCGGTATGGAGGTCGTTTCCCGGACAGGGGTCCCCGTGGAGAAGGGCATGGCCGGTCATGCGGCCGAGCCGGTGCACGAGGGCGTCGAGTTCGCCGGGAACGCCAGGGCCGACGGGCACCCGGAGCGCCAGGGCGAGCCGGAGGAAGGAGTCGATGTCGCCCTGGTCCGGGCCCTGCCACCGGGGAAGTACCCCGGCGTCGTCCGGGCGGGCCGTGGCATGCAGCCGTGCCAAGGCGGCTGCGTAGTCGACGATCCAGTCGCCGGCCGGGCGTCGATGCTCCAGGTACTCCAGCACCAGCACCCGCTCGCCGGGATCGGTGGCCAGCAGCGCGGGCACCACGGGAGTCTCCGCTCGGGCGGCGAGTCGCAGCGCGGCCACCTCGCGCGCGTACCGCTCGTCCGCGTCAGGGCCCTCGACGATCTGCTTCACCACCGCCGAGGTGTCCGGCAGCCGGACCCGCCATACGCGCGAGCGCGGGCTGCTGCTCAGTCGGCGGGAGCGCCCGGGGGAGCCCAGCTCGGCGCGCAACTCGTCTCCGAACGCCGGTCGCGACCCCATGCCCTCATCCTTGCACGCGGCCGGCCGTTACCGCCTGCGGATTTCAGTCCCGCGCCTGTGGCTCGCCGGCGTCCGCCGCTGCGTGATCAACAACAACCCCTGCTGGCCCGGCCCCGGCTCCCGGCCGAACGACACCGGCGCCTGCCGCTTCCTGCGGCAGGCGCCGGCCTGTGCCCGGCCCCCGAGGGACGCCGGTACGCACGTGGGTGCGGCGACACCGAAAGCGCCGCCGCACCCACCTGAGAGGAACCGATTCTCCAGCCGGACCGCTACTCCACCCGGACCGTCACTTCACGTTGACGGCCGCCCAGGCGCGGTTGACGGCCTGGTACTCGGCGCCGCTCGCGCCGTACAGGTCCGTGGCTGCCTGGAGGGTGGCCGTGCGGGCGCCGGCGTAACCCGTGGTCGACGTCATGTACGTCGTCAGGGCCTTGTACCAGATCCGGTAGGCCTTGGCGCGGCCGATGCCGGTGACGGCGGAGCCGTCGTAGGTGGGGGAGTTGTAGCTCACGCCGTTGATCGTCTTGGCGCCGCTGCCTTCCGACAGCAGGTAGAAGAAGTGGTTGGCGACACCCGACGAGTGGTGCACGTCGAGCCGGCCCACGGTCTTCGACCAGTTGTCGGCGGAGCTGCCGTCCTTGCTCGGCTTGTCCATGTAGCGCAGCGGGGTGCCGTCGCCGTGGATGTCGACCTTCTCGCCGATGAGGTAGTCGCCCGTGTCGTTGCTGTTGTTGGCGAAGAACTCGACGGAGGTGCCGATGATGTCGCTGGTCGCCTCGTTGAGCCCGCCGGACTCGCCGCTGTAGCGCAGACCGGCCGTGCGGGAGGTCAGACCGTGGGTCATCTCGTGGCCGGCCACGTCGATGGAGGTGAGCGGCCTGCTGTTGCCCGCGCCGTCGCCGTACGTCATGCAGAAGCACTGGTCCGACCAGAACGCGTTGACGTAGGCGTTCCCGTAGTGGACGCGGGAGTAGGCGGCCTTGCCGTCACCGGCGATGCCGTTGCGCCCCAGCTCGTTCTTGTAGAAGTCCCAGGTGAGGGCCGCCCCGTAGTGGGCGTCGGCTGCGGCGGTCTGGCGGTTGGTGGGCAGGCCGTTGCCCCAGAGGTCGTCGGCGTCGGTGAAGAGGGTGCCGGTGCCGGTGGTGCCACCGTTCAGGTCGTAGGTCTTGTGGCCGCCGCGGGCGCCGTCGGTGAGGGTGTAGCCGGAGGTGCCCGGCGTGGTGCCCAGCGGGACGGTGCCGCTGTACTGGCTGGTGCCCGTGCCGGTCTCGATCGCCTCGTACGTGTAGAGCTGCTTGCCCGTGGTGGCGTCCGTGATGACGTGCAGTTCGCTCGGGGTGCCGTCGTGCTGGAGGCCGTGGACGACGGTCTCGTACGCGAGGGTGGGCTTGCCGGTGGCGGCCCAGATCACCTTGCGGGGCGCGTCGGTGGTGGTCTTGGCCGCCGGGGCGTCCTCGGCGGCGGCGGTCAGCGCGCCCTTGCGGGCGCCGGCCGGGGTGACGGCCGCGTCGGTGCTCGCGACGGCGATCCTGGCTGCGGTCGCCTTGCTGACGCCCTTGCTCCTGCCGTTCTTGGCCGTGTGGACGACGAGGTCGCCGCCCAGCACGGGCAGGCCGGCGTAGGTGCGCTCGTAGCGGGTGTGGACCGTGCCGTCGGCGTCCTTCACGACGTCGCGGACGACGAGCTTCTCCACCGCGGTGTCCAGGCCGATGCTCCGGGCCGTGGCGGCGGCGCCGGCCTGTGCCTGCTGCAGAGCGGCCACCCGCTGGGAGGCGCTCGGCGGGGCGAGGTTGGGCGAAGCGGTCGAGGCGCCCGCCTCTCGGTCCGGGGAGGCGGTGGCGGTGCCGGCCTGGACGCCGACCACGACCATGGCGGCGGAGGCGGCGAGGGCGGCGGCGCGTATGGAGACGCGGGAGGTGCGGGAGTGCGGGGACACGATGGTCTCCTTCTCTCGGTCCGTGGGGGTGGTGGGGATGGCTGCGAGAGTGCCAGGAGATGGCCATCGGTTGACAGATACTGATCAAGTATTTGACCAGTTCTTGTCCTTCAGGCGCACGTCAACGTCCGTTATCCGGACGAACGTTGTGGAGTTCCACGTGTTTGCGCACAACCGATCGAGGTGTCCGGGTTGCGGCTCTCTGCGGTGGTGCCGGTGAGTTGATGACCGGCCCGGCCGGCGGCGGTGAACGGGCCGACCGCGCTTGGCCGGGTGCTCACCGCGTCAGCGGTGTACCGGTCGCACATGAAAAACACCCACGACTCGTCGTGGGTGTTCGGTACGGGGCCGACCGGGGCCCAATGGCGGCGCCCGGCGCCGGAACTGCCGGAGCGTCACATCGGCGTGCGGCTGCGGCGCGCGTAGGCGCGGGCCGCCCGGGCGCGGTCACCGCAGCGGGTGGAGCACCAGTGGCGCCGGCCGTGGGTGCGCAGCAGGAATCGGTCGCAGGGTGCGGACGCGCAGGCGGCGAGCAGACCGGCGTCCGGCCCGGTGAGCAGGTCGGCGGCGTCGGCGGCGAGGGTGGCGAGCGCGTGGCCGACCGCCTGGTCGGTGGGGTGTGCCCGGACCCGGCGCATTCCGTGCGCCTCGTCCCAGGCGAGCGGGGGAGCGGTGGGCACGGCCGTGAGCGCCTCGTTGACGGCCCGCAGGGACTCCTCGGACGGGGCGGAGCCGTCGACGGCGGCGGCGAACAGGGCTCGCACGTGCCCGCGCAGTGTGCGCATGCGCCGTGCGCACACCTCGTACAGCCGGATGTCCGGCGTGGTCAGCTCGTGCGCGGCGAGCCAGCACATGGCGGTGCGGGGGGCGGCGAGCAGGTCGTAGCTCTGGCCGGCGGGAAGGGTCGCGGCGGTGTCGGCGAAGTCCAGGGAGCGGTATCGGTCGGCACCCGGAGCCGGTGGCAGCACGCTCTGCGTCTTCTCGGAACCCTCGGCCTCTTCCATGCCCTCATGGTATCCCTTGCGCTCTTCCGTGAGGCCCGCCTAGTCTTCCTCACGGCAAACTTCTAATTCATTCGTGAGAAATGAGGGGCATGTCCCAGCACCCCGAGCACTTCCAGGTCCGCACGTTCGGCGGCCCCACCGCCCTCTTCGAGTACGGTGGCCTGCGCTTCCTGACCGACCCGACCTTCGACGGCCCCGGCGACTACCCCACCGCCGGCCCCACCCTGACCAAGACCGCCCCCTCCGCCGTCGCCCCCACCGACCTCGGCCCCGTCGACGTGGTCCTGCTCTCGCACGACGAGCACGCCGACAACCTCGACCACTCCGGCCGCGCACTGCTCGCCGAAGTCCCTCTCACCCTCACCACCCCCGGCGGCGGACAGCGGCTCGGCGACAAGGCCAGGGGCCTGGCCGACTGGGAGTCCGTCGAGCTGGACCGCCCCGGCGGCGGCACGATCACCGTCACCGGAGTTCCCGCCATCCACGGCCCCGGCCCGCGCGAGGACGTCGAGCCGTTCACCGGCCAGGTCGTCGGCTTCGTACTCACCGGGGAAGGACTCCCGACCGTGTACGTCAGCGGCGACAACGCCTCCCTCGACGCGGTCGAGCGGATCGCCGAGCGCTTCGCCCCGGTGGGCACCGCCATCCTCTTCGCCGGAGCGCCCCGCTTCCCCATGCTCTTCGGCGGCGAGCCGATCGTCCTGGACAGCGTCCGGGCCGTCGAAGCCACCCGGATACTCGACGCCCGCCGGGTCGTCCCCGTCCACCACGACAGCTGGGCCCACTTCACCGAGGGCCGCGACGAGTTGGAGGCCGCCTTCACCGGCGCCGGACTGGCCGGCCGCCTGGACCGGGACTGGACGCAGCGCACCTGAGACCGCCGGTCCGCGCGAGGGCCCGGCGAGAGGGCGGCCGGCGGCCCGCTGCCGCGGGCCGGGGTCCGACCGCATACCGAACCCCGGCCGACCGCCGGCCCACCCCGCGTTCTGACGCGCCCGTTCCGGGGGGAGGGACCGCCCGAGGTCTGCGCCCGGGGCCCTCGCCGGCTGCGCGACAGCGGTGCCACCACGGGCAGGGCACGCGAGTGCCGGAGAGCGGGGCGCCGGCACGCGCCGAGCGGGCCGACCGGTACTCACGGCGGCTTCCCCCGCCAGGCACCCGGGCCGGTCGCCCGCCGCTGCGCCGGCCGATGACGATGTTGTCCAACTGATGGGCTGTCGCGCTCTGGTGATCGGCCCTGTCCCGGTGTAGCGTCGCAGGCAGATGTCGTGGTTCGCAGTTCCTGCCCACGCTGAAGCGTGGGCTTCTTGCTGTGCAGTGCGGGACCAGGGCGATCACCTCCGGGCCCGCGCGGTGCGAGCCCGAAATCGACTGAGAGGCACCGGCATGGCCAGCGGAACCGTGAAGTGGTTCAACTCCGAAAAGGGCTTCGGCTTCATCCAGCAGGACGGCGGAGGCCCCGACGTCTTCGCGCACTACTCGAACATCAACGGAAACGGCTACCGGGAGCTCACCGAGGGCCAGGCCGTCACCTTCGACATCACCCAGGGTCAGAAGGGCCCGCAGGCGGAGAACATCACCCCCGCCTGACCCGCGGCAGCCAGTGAGCACCAGGGCCCCGGAGCGCTCGCTCCGGGGCCCTGGTGCTCCGCACCCCCGCGGAGCCCCCGGCTCCGCCGCCCGTCCGTGACGCAGGGCGCTGAGTCTGCCGTCGCGGACGGCGTCAGGGGTGGTCATCCGGCCCGACCAGGGCGTACTGGCCGAGAAAGCGGAACGCCCCGCCCTCGACGCGGGGCCGGTGGATCTCCGAGACGGGCACCAGGCAGTTCATGAGTCGCTGAATCCACGATTGCGTGTACTATTCGGGAGTGCTGACTGCCTCCTCCGACATCGAGGTGCTGGCCCGCTTCGGCCGCGCGCTCGCCGACCCGATCCGCTGCCGCATCCTGCTCGCCCTGCGCGACGCCCCCGCCTACCCGGCCGATCTCGCCGATGCTCTCGGTGTCTCCCGCACCCGGCTGTCGAACCACCTGGCGTGCCTGCGTGACTGCGGCCTGGTCGTCACCGTCCCCGATGGCCGGCGCACCCGCTACGAGCTCGCCGACGAACGCCTCGGGCACGCGCTGGACGACCTGCGCACCGCCGTGGTGGGCGTCGAGGCCGACCGCACCTGCCCGGACGCCGGCGACAAGGGCTGCTGCTGACCATGACCGCCGGGATACCGGTGTCCCCCGGGCCCTCACCGGCCCGCCGCGACACGCTCACCAGCCGGATACGCCTGCTCGTCGCCCTCACGATCGCCTACAACGTCATCGAGGCGATCGTCGCCATCACCGCCGGCACTCTGGCCTCCTCCACCGCCCTGATCGGCTTCGGCCTGGACTCGGTGGTCGAGGTCTCCTCCGCCACCGCCGTCGCCTGGCAGTTCTCCGCGTCCGACCACACCGTCCGCGAAGCGCGCGAGCGGCGAGCCCTGCGGATCATCGCGACCTCCTTCTTCGCCCTGGCCGCCTACGTCACCGTCGACGCCGTCCGCGCGCTGACCGGCGCCGCTGAGGCCGAGCGCTCCGTCCCCGGCATCGTGCTGGCCGCGCTGTCCCTGGCGGTGATGCCCTTTCTGTCCGCCGCCCAGCGCAGGGCCGGCCGTGAACTCGGCTCCGCCTCCGCGGTCGCGGACTCCAAGCAGACCCTGCTCTGCACGTACCTGTCCGCCGTGCTGCTGGTCGGCCTGGTCCTCAACGGCACCCTCGGCTGGTCCTGGGCCGACCCCGTCGCCGCCCTCGTCATCGCCGCGATCGCCGCCAAGGAAGGCCGCGACGCCTGGCAGGGCAAGGGCTGCTGCGCGCCGCCCGCCACCGTCGCGGTCCCTCCCGCCGGCGCCGAAGCAGTCGCGTGCGGCAACTGCCCGCCCGGATGCGGCTGCTGTCATTGACCAGCCCGCAGAACGCGGAAGGGTCCGGACGCCGTCGAAACGTCCACCGGCGCACGTGATGCGGGCGCTGGCTCGTTCCTAGGGACTACCGGGCAGCAGCGGGCGCATGAAGGTGCGCTCGTAGCGCAGTACGCAGCCGCTTTCGTCCCTGATGCGATCCGCCTCGATGAAGTCTGGGTCCCGGCCGAAAAGCGTCCGGTACTCCTCGTACGCGGCGAGACTGGGAAAGCTGAACAGGGCGAGTGCCTCGTCGCTGGCACCCTCCGCGGGCAGGAAGTACCCATGGTGCGTACCGCCGTGCCGGTCGACCAGCTCCATCCAGCGGCGGCCGAAGCGCTCGAACGCCTCGGTCTTCGCCGGATCGATCACGTACTGGACCACACAGGTAATCACCGGCATGAGACTAGTGCCGGCGACCCGGCGCAGCCAGGCGGCCACACCGCAGCCGGCGCCGCCTCGGTGGGGATCGCCGCAGTACATGTCCGGAGTCTCGACGAGCACGGGACCGTCATGGCAGCGTCGTTCGGGCGAACAGGGGGAGTTGAGCATGACGCCCCTCCTCCGCCGCCACGCCGTTCGTCTCGTGCCGCCGATCGCCTGATCGCCCTGCCTGATGGTCCGGGCCCCGGAAGCCGCCGAACTCCCGCCACGCCTGACGCCGCCACCCGCACCGCCTACCTCGCCGCGCTCGACGCCATCGACGCCGACATCGTCCAATGCAGGAACGACAAGGCGGTCAGCCGCGGCAGGATCACCTGCGCCGACCTCAAGTGGTACCCCGGGGACGGGGCCAAGCAGGTTCGGACGGCGACCGGAGCGCTGGAGCAGCCCCATCCACCCCGAGGGCCGGACCCCGGCCGTCGCCAAGGACATCGTCGAAGCGAGCCGCAAGCACCTCTGCCCCGACTTCTGACGGGCGGCGCGACTCCCGTGGACGACGCGGCAGCAGGGTGGCGCCGCAGCAGCCTGCCGTGCCTGCGCCGCCGTCCGGACGACCTGGATGTCGCGCCCCGCCGGGCCGCTCGCCGCCCCCGGCTGGTCCTGAACGCGGTCGTTGTCCCGGCCGCCGCTGTCTCCGTCCTGCCACCCCGCTCACCCTGCGCTGTCCGCCGGTGCCGTCCCGCTCGGGCCTGCCCGGCCGCCTGCGGACCCCAGGCTCATCACAGGAGCCCAAAAGATTCCGGACGGCGATGTCGAGAACCCGTGATCGGCTCCGTCCCCGAGGTGAACGCGACCACAATGGGTCGCACCAGCACCGAGGAGAACACGATGGCCAAGTACCTGCTGCTCAAGCACTACCGCGGCGCCCCGGCGGCGGTCAACGACGTGCCCATGAACCAGTGGACGCCGGAGGAGATCTCGGCGCACGTGCGGTACATGAACGACTTCGCGGCCCGGCTGGAGAAGACCGGTGAGTTCGTCGACGGCCAGGCGCTCGCCCCGGAGGGAGTGTGGGTCCGGTACGACGGTGAGGGGCGCCCGCCGGTCACCGATGGCCCGTTCGCCGAGACCAAGGACCTGATCGCCGGCTGGATGGTGATCGACGTCGACAGCCACGAACGCGCCGTCGAGCTGGCCGGGGAACTGTCGGCCGCCCCCGGGGCGGGCGGGAAGCCGATCCACGAGTGGCTCGAGGTGCGCCCGTTCCTGGCCGCGCCGCCCACCATCACGGAGTGACCTCGACGATGGACGAGGCCCTGCTCCGCAGCCTCACGCCGAGCGTGCTGGGCATCCTCGTCCGCCGCGGAGCCGACTTCGCGGCGGCCGAGGACGCCGTGCAGGACGCGCTGGTCGAGGCAGTCCGCGTCTGGCCGGCCGACGTGCCACGGGACCCGAAGGGCTGGCTGGTCACCGTGGCCTGGCGCCGGTTCCTCGACGCGATGCGGGCGGATGCCGCCCGCCGCCGGCGTGAGGACCTCGTCGACGAGGAACCGGCGCCCGGGTCCGCGCCCGCGGTGGACGACACGCTCCAGCTCTACTTCCTGTGCGCCCACCCGTCACTGACGCCCTCGTCGGCGGTCGCGCTCACGCTGCGCGCCGTCGGCGGGCTCACCACCCGGCAGATCGCCCAGGCCTACCTGGTACCCGAGACGACCATGGCGCAGCGCATCAGCCGGGCCAAGCGCACCGTGGCCGGCGTGCGGTTCGACCAGCCCGGCGACGTCGCCACCGTGCTGCGCGTGCTGTACCTGGTGTTCAACGAGGGCTACTCGGGCGATGTCGACCTCGCCGCCGAGGCCATCCGGCTCACCCGGCAGCTCGCGGCCCTGGCCGACCACCCCGAGGCCTCGGGGCTGCTCGCCCTCATGCTCCTCCACCACGCCCGGCGCGCCGCCCGGACCGCGCCCGACGGCACCCTGGTACCGCTCGCCGAGCAGGACCGCGGCCGCTGGGACACCGGCTCGATCGCCGAGGGCGTGGCGGTCCTCCAAGCGGCTCTCGCCCGCGACCGGCTGGGCGAGTTCCAGGCGCAGGCCGCCATCGCGGCCCTCCACGCCGACGCGCCCACCGCGGAGGAGACCGACTGGGTGCAGATCGTCGAGTGGTACGACGAGCTCACGCGCCTGACCGACAACCCCATCGTCCGGCTCAACCGCGCGGTGGCCGTCGGTGAGGCCGACGGACCACGCGCCGGCCTGGCGGCACTCGCGGCGCTGGACCCCGCACTGCCCCGCCACGCCGCGGTGGCGGCGTACCTCCACGAGCGCGACGGCGACCTGGCGACGGCGGCTCGGCGGTACGCCGAGGCGGCTCACAAGGCACCCAACCTCGCCGAGCGCAACCACCTGACACGCCAGGCCGCCCGGCTCAACGCCCGCCGAATTCGCTGACGGGCCAGCGCCCGGCCGTGCCTGCACCATGAGCGCCGCCGCCTGGCACCGCGTGGCGGGAGCGGTCCGTGCACAGTGCGTCGCACCCGCCCCCGCGGGACGCCGGTTCGGCCGCGGCCACTCGCGCGACCGTGAGCGCGCCCGGCCTCCAGTCGTCGGCCCGAGTCGGCCGACCCTTACCGGACGTCGGGGGCCCGGGGAGGCCAGTCCTGCGTTCGTACGAGCTCCCAGTCCTGATTCACCTGGTTCCAAGCGCTGAACTTATGGATGCATAGCCACGTTTGCAGGTCGGTGCCCTGTACGGGGGGAGTGGGAGCCTTCGCGTTGGCCGCGTCCAGGCACCTGTACCTGAAATGCTTGTTGTCCAGTACGGTGCGCGATCCGCCGAAGCAGCGGTTGGGATCTCCGCACTCGTCCGAGGTCTTGGATATGGGCCGCGTCTTCCACTGCTGCGACAACTCGCCGTTGCATGTCTTCTGGACCACACGCCCTGCCCTGCTCTCAGCGTTCGAGCCCGACAGACACTTACCAGAATGTTTTGCGACCAACAGGAACCAACCGCTCCCCGTGAACTGCTGCTTGAACTGTTGACTCTCGCCGCCATAGATCGGCCACAGGACCACCCGGGCATTCTCGGCCTGCTCGTGGGCGAATACTTCTGCCGCCATGTCGGTGCTCTGGTTGACGATGTAGAAGTACTGGTCCTGGGCTGTGGCCGTGGCCGGTGCGACTACCCCGCCCGCGAAGAGCGCGATCGTGGCGATGGGTGTCATAAGGATCCTGGCCTGTATCTTCATCTGGGTCTCCCGCCCGGGGTTCTGACGACCTGACACGAGATGGGTACGGTCCGGAAAACACTCCCCGGCGCAGGCGTGCCGGTTCACTTCGCATCCATTGGATCGCCCTCGGCAGCGCATCATCCGATCAGACGGCTCCTTCCATGACACCACCAACAGGAATCCGTGCAACCGGGCAGGAAAATCTCTTGACTTTCGGAGTGCCGACGGGAAAGGCGTCACCAGCCGCAATGACGACGGGGCGGAGCGTGATGACGCCCATACACGGTACGGAGCCGACGCAGCCCGGCATCGCCGGCCCGAGCAGGCGTGCGCCGATGAGACGACCGCGGCCACACCATCAGCTGCGGCGAACCGCGTAGGGGCGATCCGGGTGGACCCGTCGTCGGCGGGGTCGTGCCCGCGACGAGGAGGTGCTCCGGATCCGACGTCCGCTCCCAGGTCCGTTCCGTGACCGAGCGTCGGCGGGTACGGCGAAACGCCGTGCTTCCAGGGTTGGTGGCGGTATCCCTCCAGGAGTCATCACATGAGTCCTGGACCGGTGTGGAAGTGGCGGTCCGCGCGATGGCTGCCAGGACACGCTCGGTGACGGCGAGCGTGATCCTCGGGCACGGCGGCGAAGGTCTTACCGGCCGCGCAGGGAGGCACTCCGCAGCAATCCACTAAACCGGTGCTTAACTGTCGTATCGGCGTAGACAACGTTGTCGTCATCCGGCACAGTCGGCACCACGACCGCGCAGGCCACAAGGTCGGCACGCCGGGACGTCGACGAGCGGATCGTCGGCGCGTGGTTCGCGTTCCGGCCTCTGGTCCCGCGGTGAAAGCCTCCCCGTGATGCGAGAGCCGGGCCACGTCCAAGGAGACAGCCATGCACACCCCTGCCGTGAACCGCCGTTCGTTCGTCCTCCTCGGCGCCACGGCCGCCATGGCGGCGACGGGCACCGGGATACCCGTGGCTTCGGCGGCGGCCCCCACCGCGGCTCGGGCCGGCGCGCCGATGCCCGTCCGGATCGTCGACGACAAGGCGACGAGTGCCACGCGCGCGCTGTTCGCGTACCTGATGCGGCAACAGGGCAAAGGCATCCTCTTCGGCCACCAGCACGCCCTTTCGTACGGCTTCACCTTCACCACACAGGACGGCAAGTCGTCCGACACCAAGGCGGCCGTGGGGGACCACCCCGCGCTGTTCGGCTGGGACACCCTGATCCTCGACGGTGACGAGCGCCCCGGCAGCAAGGACACGACCGAGGCCGAGAACATCGCCGCGCTCAGCCGGTGCATCCGGCAGGCGGACGCCCGCGGTGGGATCAACACGCTCAGTGCCCACATGCCCAACTTCGTCACGGGCAAGAACTTCTACGACACGTCGGGCCGCGTCGTCGGCCAGATCCTCCCGGGAGGCGCCAAGCACCCGCAGTTCAACGCCTTCCTCGACCGCATCGCGAAGGCGGTCAAGGGCGCACGCCGGGCGGACGGCACCCTGATCCCGGTCATCTTCCGGCCCTTCCACGAGAACAACGGCGGCTGGTTCTGGTGGGGCGCCGGCCACACCACGTCGGCGGAGTACATCGAGATCTTCCGCTACACGGTCGAGTACCTGCGGGACACCAAGGGCGTCCGCAATCTGCTCTACTCGTACTCGCCCAACTCCAGCTTCGCGGGCGACCCGACGGGCTACCTCAAGACCTACCCGGGCGACGGTTATGTCGACGTCTTCGGCTACGACGCCTACGACAATCCGCCGGCTCGGACGCCTGGCTGGAAAGCCTGGTGAAGGACCTGGGGGTGGTGGTCCGCCTGGCCGACGAGAAGGGCAAGGTCCCTGCCTGGACCGAGTTCGGCGAGAGCGGGGAGGAGGGCCGCAACCCGCGGTGGTTCACGAAGCTGCTCGGCGCCGTCAAGGCGGACCCGCTGGCCCGCCGTGTGACCTACATGCAGACCTGGGCCAACTTCGGCGGCACCACCCGGGCCTACGTCCCGACCCCGGGCCACGCCCTGCACGCGGACTTCGTCCAGTACGCCCAGGACCCCTACACCGTCTTCGCCGGTGACCTGCGAGGCGTGTACGCCGCGCGCACCACCGCCGTTCGCAACGCCCCGTTCATGCATCTCGTGACTCCCACGGGCCGGCAGCGCCTGACGAGTCCCGAGAGCACCGTCCGGGTACGGGTCACGCACACGACGGCAAGCCGGGTCAGCTACTCGGTGAACGGCGGACGCGCCCGACGGCTCCGCCTCGACGCCGACGGCTTCTACTCCGGTGACTGGCCGATCGACCCGGCCTGGCTGGACAACCGGTCGGTGACCCTCTCGGTGGAGGCCCGGGCGGGCGGCAGGACACTCACCGACTCGGCCCTGGTCCTCCTCGGCGAGGTCGCCCCCCTGCCCGCCGGATGGATCGACGACTTCGAGGGGTACGCCGGCGACGACGCCACCCTGAGCGAGGGCTACAGCCACATCAACGCCAACACCACGACCCTGTCGGCCGACCACAAGGCCTCGGGCTCGTACGGGCTGGCCTACTCGTACGACTTCAGCAGCGCCGCGTACACCGGCATCGGCAAGACGGTCGACGCGGACTGGACCGCCTTCTCGGCGCTGGTGCTGTGGCTGCGGGGCGACGGTTCGGCGAACGGTGCGACGCTGCAGATCGTGTCCGGGGGCGTCTACTTCGAGTACGGGATTCCGCTGTCCGACACCAACGGCTGGGAGTTCCGGGCGCCGTTCAGCGAGTTCAAGCCCGCCCCCTGGGACACCGCGCACGCCGGGGAGGTGCTCGACACGGCCCGCCTCGCCAAGGTGGCGACCTTCAACCTGTACCTCGGCCACGGCAGCGGCGCCCCGGCCAGGGGTGTCGTGTACGTGGACAACATCAGGGCCGAATGACCGCCACCGTCCGCGACGGGCAAGGGGGACAGGCCCGGCCCGGGAGCGCGGCCGGTCAGCAGGCGCCCTTGTTGTCGATCCCCACGGGTCAGTACAGGATCTTCAGGTCTGCGGGCAGGCCGGGGAAGGCTGTGCGGGTGCTGTCGTTGACGCACTTCAGGACGGGCAGTGGCTCCTTCTGCGCGGCGGCGGCGAATTCCGTGGCGTTGCGCTCCTTGCCGGTCGTCGCAATCCCTTTGTCCGCGAGGCACTTGCGTATGAACGGGCGCAGTGAGGGGTCCAGCACGTGCTCGTGGGACTCCACGTACCGTTGCTCGATGTGCGACAGGTGCGACTGAGTACACTCCTCCACCGCCCTGTTCCAGGCCGCCGCGTCGACCGGGCTCTTACCCGGGAGGAGGTCGAACAGGAGGGTGCGCCCGTCGACGGGGCTCAGCATCCGCTCGCTCACCTGGAAGCCCGCGTCGGTGAAGCACGTGGCGAAGCGGCGCACCGCGCGGTGGTACTCCGCCTGTGTCACCTTTCCGTCCCTCAGCGCCCATTCCTGTGCGGACGCCGAGGGATCGGAGGTCGCCGCCGCCGAGCAACCGGTCGCCAGGACGAGCAGGCAGACCAGGGAGGACAGCCGTCCCATGCGGTCAGGACTTCGTCACGTTGCAGTTGTCGCAGCCCCAGTGCAACCCGTAGCTGACCCTGCCGAAGACGGGGGCGATCTCGCGGTACGCGGAGTACTTGTTGTAGTACGTACGCGTCATCCAACGCCCGTCGCTCATCTCGAAGTTGAGGCTGAAGCGGCCCGAACAGTCCCCGCTGACCCGCTGTGTCTGGGCCCAGTAGTCGCTGCCGTCGAACCCGCTGGAGACGTAGTTGGAGCCGCAGCCGCGGGACACGGTGCGGTTGTTGCCCAGCGCCGCAGCGGAGGTGACGGGCAAGAGGACCGATACGAGGCCGGCGATCGCGGCGGCCGTGCCCATGCGTACGGAGAGTCTGCGCCTCACGGTGTTCCCCCTGTGGTCGGAAGATTACGGTCAGAGGCTAACGAGGGGGAAGAGGTACGTACAAGAGGGCGTACAGGGTGTACCGGGTGTACAGGGCGTCCGGGAGCGTCGCCTCCCAGGCGAGACTTTACGGGCGCGACCCCCACGGTCGCGCCTGGTGGTCGTCCCGCCGTCGCCGCGCCGCGCCGCGCCGTGCCTGTGCGCTGGACGATGCTGAATGATGGTCGTACGCGGGTTCGGCGAGTGATCGAACTGACCGGGTGGGAGCCGCTCGGAATCTCCGTCGACTGGGCGGCGATCGAGGGGGAGCCGGACGTCCCGCGGTCGGGCGGATTACCGCGTGTCGGGTCTGGAGCCGAGCGGGGAGGCGACTTCAGAGGGCGCGGCCATCGCGGGAGCCTCCTCGCCCACGGCACCGGACCACTTCTCGGAGGCCCGCCCGGGCACCGGGCGCTTCGGCCGCCGCGTCCCCGCCTCCGCCCGGCGACGAGCGGAAGTACTTCCCGCTTCGCCCCGGTACCGCGCACCCTCCCCCTACGTGGCCGGTGGCACCCGACCGCCCGACCGCCGGGTCGCCGTCCACAGCGGCCGGCAGCGCCGGCCTGGGCGGCGGCAGAAGCAGGCGCGGAGGATACGCGGCAGCTGACTCCCTGGGCCGACTCCTCACCGTCGGCGGCCCCGCCCTCGCCGCACTGACGGGGACAGGGATCGGCGGAACCGCTACAGGCCCGCGTGGTCCAGCAGCAGCCCCAGGTCGGCGTCCTTCACGCGGGTGACCCCTTGCGGGTGCCGGTTGGACAGGGCGTGCAGCGGGACGGGGTCGCGGTGCAGGCGGCGGGTCGCCGCCAGGTCCAGCGTCGCCGTGAACCGCCATGGCTGGCGGGGGCTCCCCGTCACCTCGTGAGGCTCGTCCTCGATGCGGGCCACGGCGGCGATCTCCCGTACCGGCGCGGCGAAGTAGATCCACAAGCGGTCGCCGGGGATCATGCGCCGCCACCTGGACAGGCACCAAGCCCGACGCGGCGCGGTCTCGGCGAGGTGCAGCATGTGGTCCTTCTCCGAGGAGCCGCTGTCCGGGGCGGTGTCCGCGGGTTTCACAATGAACAGCCAGTCCAACGGATGCTCCTCCTTCCCCATGTCCGTGCCCGCGCCATGTCCGGCGCCGGCTACCTGTGTGCTGCCCCGTACCGGGGCCGCCATGCCCGTCCAGCCGCGTCTGCGCACCGGATCCAGGACCTGCGCCCCCCGTCGAGGAGCAACGGCTGCCGGTCCGCACCCGGGGCGGCGTTCGGCCGCTGCCTCCGGTGGCGTGTGCTGTGCCGGACTCCGCTGGCCGGCTGTCGCCGCCGCGCCTTACCGGTCGGTTCCTGTCCGTGCCCGAGGGGTGCCCGCCTGCGCCGTACGGGCGGTTCGACGTGCGCGCCGGGCCGTGACCGTCCAGCGTCGCCGCCCGGCCCTGTTCGCTGTCCCTGGCGTCCGGCCGCCGCCGGCGTACCCCCGTGCGGGCCCACACACTCCACAGCCGCCGTCCTTGCGGCTCTTGACGGGAAGGGGGCAGCGGGTGGGTGGGACGAACTCGGGCTGATCGAGCAGGCGCAGCCAACTTCCGTCGGACTGGCGCCGCACGACCTGTGCCCGCGCGCCGGCCCCGTCCTTCGGCGGGGTCGAGGTGAGGGCGATGTCGCCGCTGATCAGCGTCGGCAGCGGTGATTTGGTGCGGACCGGCTGACGATGCACGGCACTCTCGCGCGCGCCCCTGATGTACGCACCGCGTCCGCGCACACGGCGCCGGCCGCTGAAGCGGGTCGAACCGGCCGACGCGGCTGGCCGCGCGGCCTGCCAGAAGGCCGGTTCACCACCCGCCTGTGACCACGGGGGCGATCCTGGACAGCGCGACCGGGTCCACCTCTCCCGTTGGTTTCAGCGACGGCGGCGGCCTGCGCTCCCGCCCGACGATCCAGGTGTTGTGCCGCGCCGCCTGAGGGCGGGCTTTCGGGGTAGGCAGGTGCCATGTTCTTCTTCAGTAGCCGGATCGGCTGTCTAGTGTCCTGCGCCGGGAATTCGTTGAATTAGTAAGCTGTCTCCATGGCGAAGATGGGGCGGCCGATGGCCGAGCTGGTGTTGTCGGAGGATGA
>NZ_JBWKJV010000005.1:0-27471 GCF_056432045.1 Streptomyces sp. NPDC045701
GCACGCTGTTGAGTTCTCAAGGAACGGACGCTTCCTTTGTACTCACCCTCTCGGGCTTTCCTCCGGGCGCTTCCCTTCGGTCTTTCGTGTTTCCAACCCTACCAGATCCTTTTTCCGTTCCGTTTCCGGTTCGGATTCTGTTTCCGGTGGCCGTTGGAGAGCCTTTGCCTTTCGGCGTGCCACCACTTTAGACCATTCCCTCTGCGGCTCATAATCGAGCCGCTGGATTTCTCTTTCGGACATGCCGAAGGTCGAACCCTTTTGGGGAGATCGATCTAGGTGGTGGATGGCTGCCCCTGGGGTGCCTGGAACGGCAGGCCCAGCTCTTGCAGCTCGGTAGACATTAGGCGGTTCCGCCCCCCACGTCAAGCCCTCCTACGGCGAGGTGCGTGGGCCCGGTACGGGCTCACGGTCGGGTCGCCGTCGATCCAGTAGCGCCAGGGGTGAGTGGCCCCGTCGCCGCCCACGCCCGTGCGGGGGCCGCTGAGGATCTGGCCGGGCGGGACCGGGGCGCCGGTCAGCACGGAGAGGGGGGACCCGGGGCCGGCGCAGGCGTCGGTTCCGTCCAGGGTGCGGTCGACGTCCAGGGCGGTGGCGAGGCGGGCGGGGCCCTTCGCCAGTTCCTTGTCGTATCGGGCCGAGAGCCGACGCCTGCGGGCGAGCTCCTGGCCGACCCGGACCTCACCGGCGCGCAGCAGCACACCGCTCGCGAATCCCTCGGGGCCGCACACCAGGTTCAAGCAGTGCCACATGCCGTAGGTGAAGTAGACGTACGCGTGGCCGGGGGGCCCGAACATCACGGCGTTGCGGGCGGTGCGGCCACGGTAGGCGTGGGAGCCTGGGTCGGCCTCGCCCGCGTACGCCTCCACCTCGGTGAGGCGGAGCTCGATGGGACCGTCGTCCGTCAGGCGTACGAGGGTGCGGCCCAGCAGGTCCGGTGCGACCTCCAGTACGGGGCGGTCGAAGAAGTCTCGCGGCAGCGGCGTACGGTCGGAGCTCTCGATCATGTCGTACGAGCGTACTGGGAACCGGCCGCCGGCCCTTCGCGTATGCGCGTATGTACGGGTCAGGATCCGAAAAGGAGTGAACATGGGGTTCAAGAAGCTGCTCGCGAGCCTGGGGGCGGGGGGTGCGTCGGTCGAGACCGTGCTCACCGAGGCGAACGTGGTGCCCGGTGGGGTCGTCCAGGGTGAGGTGCGCATCCAGGGCGGTTCGGTGGATCAGCGGATCGAGGGGCTGTCCGTCGGTCTGCAGGCGCGGGTCGAGGTCGAGGGCGGTGATCAGGAGGTCAAGCAGGACATCGAGTTCACCAAGGTGCGGCTCGGGGGGGCCTTCGAGGTGAAGGCCGGGGCGGTGCACGTGGTGCCGTTCGGTCTGGACATCCCGTGGGAGACGCCGGTCACGACGATCGCGGGGCAGCACCTGCGCGGGATGGACATCGGGGTGTCGACCGAGCTGGAGATCGCACGGGCGGTGGACTCCAGCGACCTGGACGCGATCAACGTGCATCCGCTTCCTGCGCAGCAGGCGATCCTGGACGCCTTCATCCAGCTGGGCTTCCGCTTCAAGAGCGCGGACATGGAGCGCGGGCACATCCGGGGGACGCGGCAGCGGCTGCCGTTCTACCAGGAGATCGAGTTCCTGCCGCCGCAGCAGTACCGGGGGCTGAACCAGGTGGAGCTGACGTTCGTCGCGGACGAGCGCGAGATGGACGTCGTGCTGGAGATGGACAAGAAGCCGGGCCTGTTCAGTGAGAGCAGCGACTCGTACCGGGCGTTCACGGTGGGGCTCAACGACTTCCACACCACGGACTGGGCCGCCTACCTGAACCAGTGGCTCGCCGATGTGGGTGGGCGCCGGAACTGGCTCTAGGCTCGGCGGGGACCAGCGAGGAACAGCGAGACGGAGGTTCTGACGTGACCGTGGGCAGGGAGAAGAGGGCACCGCTCCCCCACGACTTCCATCCGCAGGTGCCGTCGTTCACCGTGGTGAGCGACGACATCGCGCCGGAAGCCGTACTGGCGGACGGGCAGGTCTATGCCAAGGGGAACACCTCGCCGCAGCTGCGGTGGGAGGGCTTCCCGGCGGAGACCAAGAGCTTCGCCGTGACGTGTTTCGACCCGGACGCGCCGACCGGCAGCGGATTTTGGCACTGGGTGCTGTTCGACATCCCCGCGTCGGTGACCGAGCTGCCGGCGGGTGCGGGAAGCGGGAAGTTCGAGGGGCTCCCCGAGGGGGCGGTGCACGTCCGCAACGACTACGGGTCGAAGGACTTCGGCGGTGCCGCGCCGCCGGCGGGCGAGGACCACCGGTACGTCTTCACCGTCTACGCGGTGGACTCCGAGAAGCTCGGGCCGGACGCGGACGCCTCGCCCGCCGTCGTCGGCTTCAACCTCCGGTTCCACACGCTGGCGCGCGCGCAGCTGATCGGTCATTACGCGGAGCCGGCGGAGAGCTGACCGTTCGCTTTTTGTTTGCCCGCTCCTGGTCTTGGAGAGATCAGGAGCGGGCATCTTTCGTTGCGCACGGATATTGCGTTGTCCAACCCGGCGCGCCCGGCCAGAGTTGGTTCCCAGCCCCAGGCCCGCCACCAAGGGCAGGGCCGGCACACGGGAGGTGGACAGGATGCGGGACACCCTGGTACTCAACGCCAGCTTCGAGCCGCTGTCGACGGTGACGCTCAACCGCGCGGTGGTGCTCGTGCTCCAGGACAAGGCCGTGGTCGAGCAGGAGCATCCCCGGCTGCGCATGCGTGCCGCCGCTGTCGAACTCCCGGTGCCGCGGGTGATCAGGTTGTGCAGGTACGTCAGGGTGCCGTTCCGAAGACAGGCCCCGTGGTCGAGGCGGGGTGTGCTGATCCGGGACCAGCACAGGTGCGCGTACTGCGGAAGGCGCGCGACGACCGTGGACCACGTGGTGCCACGGGCGCAGGGCGGTGGGGACGACTGGCTGAACACGGTGGCGTCCTGCGCGGATGACAATCACCGCAAGGCGGACCGTACTCCGGAGCAGGCGGGGATGCCGCTGCTGCGCGAGCCGTTCATCCCGTCGCCGGCGGACGCGATGCTGCTGGCGCTCGGCGGGCGGGACCGGGCGGGGCTGCCGGACTGGCTGTCCTCCGTGGCCGCGTGAGCCACCGCGGGTGCCGCTGCGGATGATCCCGGCGGCCCGAGGCCCGTCTCGTCGTCGGACCGAGGCGGGCTTCCGTCGTCATGAGGTCATCCCCTGGTGGTCAGTTGGATGATCGCGAGGGTACCGACGACGAGGATCACGCCGCGCAGGGCGGCCGGCGGGAGGCGGCGGCCGACCTTGGCGCCGATCTGGCCGCCGATGGTGGAACCGACGGCGATGAGCAGGACCGCCGTCCAGTCGAAGTGGGCGACGAAGAGGAAGAAGAGCGCGGCGATGGTGTTGACGACCGCCGCGAGGACGTTCTTGGTGGCGTTGAGGCGCTGCATGGTGTCGTGCAGCAGCATGCCCATGAGGGAGAGGTAGATGATCCCCTGGGCGGCGGTGAAGTAGCCGCCGTAGACGCTGGCGAGGAGGAGGCCGGCGAAGAGGAGGGGGCCGCCGTCGGGGTTGCCGCCGCTGCCTTCGCGTTCGCGGCGGTGTCGGACGGCCCGGGAGATGCGGGGTTGCAGCAGCACCAGGACCAGGGCGAGGGCGACCAGGACCGGGACGATGGTCTCGAAGGCGGTGGAGGGCAGGAGGAGGAGCAGTACGGCTCCGCAGAGCCCCCCGGTGGCGGCGGCGGCGCTCAGGCGCAGGATGCGGCGGCGCTGGCCGGCGAGTTCGGCGCGGTAGCCGATGGCCCCGCTGATGGAGCCGGGGATCAGGCCGAGGGCGTTGGAGACGGTGGCGGTGACCGGTGGGAGGCCGGTGGCGACCAGGACCGGGAAGGTGATCAGTGTTCCCGATCCCACGATGGTGTTGATCGTACCGGCGCCGATGCCTGCGGCGAGGACGGCGAGCATCTCCCAGATCGTCACGCTGTGCCCTTCGTGCAGGATCAGTGCTTGCGGGTTCGGTGCTTGGTGCACCGATCATGCACGAAGGGGTGGGGGTGTCAGTCGACCGGGGGTTCTTCGCGGCGCTGTGCCGGGGGGCGGTCCCTGCCGGTGTCGCCGGTGTTGAAGCCGGGGGCGCCGCCGCCGAGGTTGCCGAAGGCGCCGGAGAGGCCCTTGAGGGCGTCGCCGATCTCGCTGGGGACGATCCAGAGCTTGTTGGCGTCGCCTTCGGCGATCTTCGGGAGCATCTGGAGGTACTGGTAGGACAGGAGCTTCTGGTCGGGGTCGCCGGCGTGGATGGCCTCGAAGACCGTGCGGACCGCCTGGGCCTCGCCCTCGGCGCGCAGGGCGGCGGCCTTGGCCTCGCCCTCGGCGCGCAGGATGGCGGACTGCTTCTCGCCCTCGGCGGTGAGGATCTGGGACTGCCGGATGCCTTCGGCGGTGAGGATCGCGGCACGCTTGTCGCGGTCGGCGCGCATCTGCTTCTCCATCGAGTCCTGGATGGAGGTCGGGGGCTCGATGGCCTTGAGCTCGACGCGGTTGACGCGGATGCCCCACTTGCCGGTGGCCTCGTCGAGGACGCCGCGGAGGGCGGCGTTGATCTCCTCGCGGGAGGTGAGGGTGCGCTCCAGGTCCATGCCGCCGATGATGTTGCGGAGGGTGGTGACGGTGAGCTGCTCGATGGCCTGGATGTAGCTGGCGACCTCGTAGGTCGCGGCGCGGGCGTCGGTCACCTGGTAGTAGATGACGGTGTCGATGTTCACGACCAGGTTGTCCTGGGTGATCACCGGCTGGGGCGGGAACGGGACGACCTGTTCGCGCAGGTCGATCCGGTTGCGGATCGAGTCGATGAACGGGACGACGATGTTCAGTCCCGCGTTGAGGGTGCGGGTGTAGCGGCCGAAGCGCTCGACGATGGCGGCGCTGGCCTGCGGGATGACCTGGATCGTCTTGATCAGGGCGATGAAGACGAGCACCACCAGGATGACCAGGACGATGATGACTGATGGCATCGTGTGTTCCCCGTGCCCTTCGCTGCCGGTTGTCTGCCGGTTCGTTGCCGGTCGGTTCGATGATCGAGTTTCGCAGACGGCGGGGCCCTGCGTGCGCCGTTCCGCGGGAGTTGACCAGGTTGCTGTGCCTGACGTTCCATCACATCACTACGGCGGTCGCTCCGTCGATCTCGACCACGTCGACCTGGCGGCCCGGTTCGAAGACCTGGTCGGTGTCGAGGGCGCGGGCGGACCAGATCTCGCCGGCCAGCTTGATGCGGCCACCACTGCCGTCGACGCGTTCGAGGACGACGGCCTGGCGGCCCCTCAGGGCGTCGATGTTGGTGGCGAGTTGGGGCCGCCCGTCGCGGTGGCGGGCCGCGATGGGGCGTACCACCGCGATGAGGGCGACGGAGACGGCGGCGAAGACCACCACCTGGGCGACCACGCCGAAGCCGAGTGCCGCGGTGACGGCCCCGGCGACGGCGCCTACGGACAGCATTCCGAATTCCGGCATCGCGGTCAGGACGAGCGGGATGCCGAGTCCCACCGCGCCGATCAGCCACCAGACCCATGCGTCGATGTCCACGTGGTCATGGTAGGTGCGGGGGTCGGGTCGCCGACAGGGCGCGGTGGGGGCGGGTGCCGGGCCCCTACGACAGCGGCAGACCCTGTGCGGTGTAGCGGTCGCCGACGCGTTCGACGACGAGCGGCAGGCCGAAGCAGTGGGAGAGGTTGCGGGAGGTCAGTTCCATCTCCACCGGTCCGGCGGCGAGCACCTTGCCCTGACGGATCATCAGAACGTGGGTGAAGCCCGGCGGGATCTCCTCCACGTGGTGGGTGACCATGATCATCGAGGGGGCGTACGCGTCGCGGGCGAGGCGGCCGAGACGGCGCACCAGGTCCTCGCGGCCGCCGAGGTCGAGGCCGGCGGCGGGCTCGTCGAGGAGCAGCAGCTCGGGGTCGGTCATCATGGCGCGGGCGATCAGGGTGCGCTTGCGCTCGCCCTCGGAGAGGGTGCCGAAGGTGCGGTCGAGGTACTCGGTCATGCCGAGGCGGTCGAGGAAGGCGCGGGCGCGCTCCTCGTCGACGGCGTCGTAGCGCTCGTGCCAGGTGGCCGTCATGCCGTACGCGGCGGTGAGGACGGTCTGGAGGACGGTCTGCCGCTTGGGCAGCTTCTCGGCCATGGCGATACCGGCCATGCCGATGCGCGGGCGCAGGTCGAAGACGTCGACCTTGCCGAGCTGCTCGCCCAGGATGCGGGCGCTGCCGGAACTCGGGTAGAGGTAGCTGGAGGCGACGTTGAGGAGGGTGGTCTTGCCGGCGCCGTTGGGGCCGAGGATGGCCCAGCGCTCACCTTCCTTGACCGACCAGGAGACGTCTTCCACCAGAGCACGTCCGTCGCGGACCACGGATACGTCCACCAGCTCCAGTACATCGCTCATGAGCGCGTTGTCTCCCCTATGCGGTCGAGTCTCGTCGTCGCTTGCGCCTGTGGGCGAAGCTCCCAGGGGAAAACCTACGCCACCGGTGGCGCGACCCGGTCCTTAGGTCTGCTTTGCCGGTGGTCCGCTGCCCGGTGGTCCACCGCGGGCGGGGTACGGCGGGTGGGGCGCACCAGGGGTGGGGTGGGGGGTGCTGCGGGCCGCGGGTCGCTGTGGCTGCCGTCTCCTTCCGTCCGCCCGTTCCGGCCGGGAGACAGTGCCTAGGGTGGTGGGATGCTTTCGGAACCACGTTCAGGACGGTTGGCCGCATGGGGGAACTCCCTGCTGGCCGGGTTGGTGTCGCCGGATGAGGCCGTGCTCGCGATCGTCGGGGACGACGCCGTGCACCGGGTGGAGGGGCTGCCCGGGGAGGAGGGGCCCGTCGGCCTGACGCTGGCGCTGGGCAGGCTGCGGGCGCTCGGGGTCGCGGGGTGGCGGGTGGCGCTGCCGGCGCCCGGGCACCCACTGGGGCTGAGCGGGCCGCCGGAGTTCAACGCCCGCGCGCTGGAGGCGGAGGAGGCGGTCGTCGGGCACGGGGCGCCTCTCGGCCTCGTACCGGAGGTGTACGAGGCGGGGCCGGACGGCGCGGAGCGTCCGGAGGACGTGCACGTGGAGGTGGTCTGGCACTGCCTGCCGGTGCGGGAGGCGCCGCCGGCGGACGTGCCGTCGCTCGGGGAGGCGGAGCGGGAGCTGGCGGAGGCGCTGCGCGAGGCGACGGTGGTGTTGACGCGGCTGGACGTGGCGGCGTCGGGGCCGGTGGCGGAGGCGGCGCTGGACGCGTACCGGGCGCGGGCGGAGGCGGGGCGCGAGGTGCTGGCGCCCGGGTATCCGCCGCGGGCGGTGCGGGTGCTGGAGCTGGCCCGGCGGGTGGGGCTGCTGGTGTCGCTGGCGTACTCGCCCGCGTACGGCACCGGGGGCGCGCACGGCGGGGCGGTGAGCGCGTCGGAGATGGCGGCCCGCGCGGAGGCGCTGCGGCCGGTGGAGCGGGTGGCCAGGCGGGCGCAGGTGGCGGCGTTCAACGCGTGGGTGGAGGAGCGGGAGCGCGACCGGGGGTGAGCTGGGGGCACCGTGCCGTCGGGGGCCGGTCACTGCCGGGTGGCGGCCCCGCGCGGCGGGTGGCTCAGCCGGTGGGGCGACTGAGCCGGTTCGGCTGCGGGCGGCTCGCCCGGTGGGGACGGCCCCCAGGTGGGGCTGGGGGCCGGGGCGGGCGCGTCCGGACGTCAGTGGTTGACGGCGGTGTTGCCGAAGGCCGGGTTCAGCAGGCCGATCACGTTGACGCTGTTGCCCGAGACGTTCACCGGGACGTGGACCGGGACCTGAACCAGGTTGCCGGAGACGACGCCGGGCGACCCGATGGCCGCGCCGTCCGCGTGGGCACCGCCGGTGGCGGACGCGGCGCCCGCGGCGGCGGCCACGAGTCCACCGGCGACCATGGTGACGGCTGCGGCCTTCTTCAGGTTCTTCACTTGGCACATCCTCCGTTGTCTACCGCCGCGGCGATCACCGCGGCACGCCATGGAGAACGGCCACGCGGCGCCCCGGTTACGCCGAGTGGGTGACGTACACCCGACAGTATGAATGTCGTCCGGGTGGGGTCGCGTGGGTTGACCGGTGTCTCCGGTCAACCGGTCAGGCCGTGGCGCACCGCCCAGAGCGCGGCCTGCGTGCGGTCGGCGAGGTCCAGCTTCATCAGGATGTTGGAGACGTGCGTCTTGACGGTCTTCTCGGAGAGGACCAGGGCCCGGGCGATCTCCCGGTTGGAGCGGCCGTCCGCGATCAGGGCCAGCACCTCGCGCTCGCGTTCGGTGAGGGTGCCGCCCCGGCCCGTGCCGCCGTTCGCCTCCTCCTGGGAGAGGAGCGCCATGGCCACCTCCGGCTGGAGCAGGACGTGGCCCGCGTGCACGGAGCGGATGGCACCGGCCAGCGCGTCCGGGGCGATGTCCTTGTACACGTAGCCCGAGGCGCCCGCCCGCAGCGCGGGGATCACCGTGCGCTGCTCGGTGAAACTGGTGACGATCAGCACCTTGGCGGGGTCGGCCAGCTCGTGCAGCTTGCGCAGGGCCTCGATGCCGTCCATCCCGGGCATCCTGACGTCCATGAGGATCACGTCGGGGCGCAGCTCCTCGGCGCGCTCCACGCCCTCGGCGCCGTCGCTCGCCTCCCCCACGACCTCGATGTCGTCCTGGACCTCCAGGAACGTGCGCAGGCCCCGGCGGACCACCTGGTGGTCGTCGACCAGCAGGACGCGGATGGTCTTGTCAGCCACCGGGGACCTCCATCTCGATCGTGGTGCCCTTCCCGGGCTCGGACTGGACGGTGAGCCTGCCGCCCACGCCGCTCGACCGGTCCCGCATGGAGACGAGGCCGAGGTGGCGGCCCGCCCGCCGGACCGAGCGCGGGTCGAAGCCGCTGCCGTCGTCGGTGACGCTGAGCCGCGCGCCCTGGCCGTGCCGTACGAGGGTCACGGCGACCCGGTCGGCGCCGGAGTGGCGCAGGGCGTTGTGCAGGGCTTCCTGGGCGACCCGGAGCACGGCCTCCTCCTGGGCGGCGGGCAGGGCGCGCACGCCGGAGCTGTCGAAGGTGACGTGGGCGGTGTGGGCGCGGTCCAGGACCTGTATCTGGGTGCGGAGGGTGTGGACCAGGCCGTCCTCGTCGAGCGCGGCGGGGCGCAGTTCGACGACGGCGGCGCGCAGCTCGTCCGCCGCCTCGGCGGCCAGCGCGGCGACCTGCTGGAGCTCGCCCTTGGCGCGGGCCGGGTCGCGGTCGACGAGGGCGGCGGCGGCCTGGGCGGTGAGCCGCAGGGAGAACAGCTTCTGGCTGACCGCGTCGTGCAGCTCGTGGGCGAGCCGGGAGCGCTCCTCGGCGATGGTGAGCTCCCGGCTGCGCTCGTACAGCCGGGCGTTGGTGAGGGCTATCGCGGCGTGCTGGGCGAGGATGCCGAGCAGTTCCTCGTCGTCCTCGGTGAAGCCGCAGCCGCCCTGGGGGGCGGGGCCCTCGGGGCAGCGCTTGTTGGCGAGGAACAGGGCGCCGATCGTCTCGTCGCCGTCGCGGATCGGCAGGCCCAGGAAGTCGGACATGTCGGGGTGGGCGGCGGGCCAGCCCTCGAAGCGGGGGTCCTGGCGGACGTCGGCCAGGCGCTGGGGTTTCGCCTCGTGGAGCATCGCCGCGAGGATGCCGTGCTGGCGCGGCAGGGGGCCGATCGCCTTCCACTGCTCCTCGCCGACGCCGTCCACGACGAACTGGGCGAACCCCCCGTGGTCGTCGGGGACACCCAGGGCCGCGTACTCGGCGTCGAGCAGCTCACGGGCGGAGGCGACGATCGTCATGAGGACGTCGCGGACCTCCAGGTGCCTGCTCATCGCGAGCAGGGCGGTGCTGACGGCGGCGAGGCCGGAGCCGGGCGGTCGATCGGTCATGCGTTCACGTTACCGGCGGGGTGTGACGGCCCGTATCGGACCGGGGACGGCGGTCCCCCGGGACGGAGGGCCTAGGTCGAAGTGCCCCGGAGGTCCGGGCTCGGGGCCGAGGCGGGAGGCGGCGGGCCGGCTCCAGGCTGGCGGCATCGGTTTTCCGCGCTGTGCGAGGGGATGGGTGTCATGGCTGTCGCGATCATCACGGGTGCTTCGAAGGGGCTGGGGCGGGCGCTTGCCGTCGCGCTGGCCCGGCGGGGGTGGGATCTGGTGCTGGACGCCAGGACCGGCCCCGTACTGGAGGAGAGCGCGCGCGAGGTGCGGGCGCACGGGACGCGGGTGGTGGCGCTGCGGGGCGACGTCACGGACGGGTGGCACCGGGCGGCGCTGGTGGCGGCCGCGCGGGAGCTGGGCGGGCTGGACCTGCTGGTGAGCAATGCGAGCGCGCTGGGCGCCGAGCCGCTGGTGCGGCTGGAAGCGCTGCCGCTGGAGGGGTTGCGGGCGGCGCTGGAGACCAACGTGGTGGGTGCCCTCGGTCTCGTACAGGAGGCGCTGCCGCTGCTGCGGGCGAGCGGGGCCGGGGCGGTGATCGCGGTCAGTTCCGACGCGGCGGCGGAGGCGTACGGGACGTGGGGCGGCTACGGGGCGTCGAAGGCGGCAATGGACCAGCTGGCGGCGGTCCTGGCGGTCGAGGAGCCGGGGCTGCGGGTGTGGGCGGTCGACCCGGGCGACATGCGGACGGACCTGTACCGGGCCGCCGTCCCGGTGGACGACGACTCGGACCGTCCCCGTCCGGAGTCGGTGGTGCCGGGATTCCTGCGGCTGCTGGCGGAGCGGCCGGCGAGCGGGCGGTACGTGGCGCCCGCGCTCCTGGGGGTGGGCGCGTGAGCGTGTCGATGGCCCTGCGGGTGCCCGACGAGCTGTCCGCGCGGGTGCCGGCCGAGGAGCGGGGCTCGGGGCGGGACGACGTACGGCTGATGGTGTCGCGCGGGGTCGCGGTGTCGCACCACGCGTTCCGGGAGCTGCCGGGGCTGCTGCGGGCGGGTGACGTGCTGGTGGTGAACACGTCGCCGACGCTGGCCGCCGCGGTGACGGGGCGGCTCGGTGGGGACGGTGGCTCCTCGGTGGTCGTGCACTTCTCCACGCGCGGGGACGACGGCCGGTGGGCGGTGGAGCTGCGGGACCCGGACGGGCGGGGCAGCACGCGTCCGCGGCGCGGGGGGCCGGCGGGTGCCGTGGTGCGGTTGCCGGGCGGGGGGCGGCTGGTGCTGGAGGAGCCGCTGGTGGCCGCCGGCGCGCCGGGGTCGGCGCGGCTGTGGTGGGCTTCGGTGTCGGTGGGTGTGCCGGGGTTGCTGGCGGGGTACGGGCGTCCCATCCGGTACGGGTACACGGAGCGGGACCAGCCGCTGGCCGCGTACCAGACGGTCTTCGCGCGGCCGTGCCCGGACGGCTCGGGTTCGGCGGAGATGCCGAGCGCGGCGCGGCCCTTCACGGCGGGCACGGTGGCGGAGCTGGTGAGCCGGGGCGTGCAGTTCGCGCCGGTGACGCTGCATACGGGGGTGGCGTCCGCGGAGGCGCACGAGCCGCCGTACCCGGAGCGCTTCGAGGTGCCGGAGGCGTCCGCGTGGCTGGTCGGCGCGGCCCGGGCGGGGGGCGGGCGGATCGTGGCCGTGGGGACGACGGCGGTGCGCGCGCTGGAGTCCGCGGCCGGGGACGACGGGGTGGTGCGCCCGGCGTCGGGCTGGACCGACCTGGTGGTGACGCCCGGGCGCGGGGTGCGCGTCGTGGACGGTCTGCTGACCGGGCTGCACGAGCCGGAGGCGTCGCATCTGCTGATGCTGGAGGCGGTGGCGGGGCGGGCGGCACTGGGGCGGGCGTACGCCGAGGCGCTGAGGCGGCGCTACCTCTGGCACGAGTTCGGCGACGTCCATCTCCTCCTGCCGGAGGAGGGTCCTCACTGAGCGCATTGCTCGTGCAACAGATGGTGAGACCGCTGGGTGTCCGATGTGAGCCCGCACATAGGACCCAGGTCACTTACGAAGTCGGCTAGTGGTGCGGATAAGGATGGGATGAGTGCTGGTGGAGCGGGTGCGCGGCGGGTCGGGAGGCGCTCTCCGGCACCCGCTGATCCACTATCCGGCTTCGTACGTCACACCTTTGCCCCAGGATTTTGCTGCCGCTAAGAATTGCATCCGTCGCCCGCCGAGCAGGCGAAGCGCCGCCCTGGCCTTGCGACGTCCCGCGATTCGAAGAGGTACGACTGCATGTCCGTGTTCAGCACCCGCCCCGGCTTCAGCCGTCTCAAGAAGAACCACAAGCTTTCCCTGGCCGGCGCCGCCACGCTGAGCGCCGCCGCGCTCGCGTTCTCCGCCGTTCCGGGCAACGACGCCGCCGCCGAGACGGAGCCGCAGACCGTCGCCGCCGTCGCCGCCGCTCCGGTCGCGCTGGTGAACACCCAGAGCAAGCCGCTGCACCTCGGCATCACCGAGCAGCAGACCACCATCGAGCTGAAGGCCAAGGCCGACGCCGCCGCGAAGGCCAAGGCCGCCGCCGCCAAGGCTAAGGCCGCCGCGAAGGCCAAGGCCGCCGCCAAGGCGAAGGCCGAGGCCGCCGCGGAGAAGCGCGCCGCCGCCAAGGCCGCCGCGAGCCGCGCCGCCGCCCGCAAGCCGATGTTCGCCGACAACCTCGACGGCTGGATCCGCGAGGCGCTCTTCATCATGAAGAAGCACAACATCCCGGGTACCTACGAGGGCATCCACCGCAACATCATGCGGGAGTCCAGCGGTAACCCGCGGGCCATCAACAACTGGGACATCAACGCCATCAACGGTGTCCCGTCGAAGGGCCTGCTGCAGGTCATCTACCCGACCTTCAAGACCTACCACGTGCCGGGCACCAAGTTCGACCAGTACGACCCGGTCGCCAACATCGTCGCCGCCTGCAACTACGCGGCCGACCGCTACGGCTCCATGGACAACGTGAACAGCGCCTACTGAGCCGGCGCCCGCCGGCCGGTCCGGCCGGTTCGCAGACGCCGGAGGGCGGCACCCCGCACGGGGTGCCGCCCTCCGGCGTGTGCGTCAGCGCGTATCGCGTGCCTACTTGCGCATGACCTCCGGCTCGTGGCGGCGCAGCAGGCGCGCCACGATCACGCCGCAGAGGGCGCCGAGCGCCAGGAGCGCGCCCATGTCGACCAGCCACTGGACCACCTCGTGGTCCCACAGCGGGTCCGTCTCGGTGGGGTCGTCCTGGTTGGGGAACAGCACGTTCAGCTGCGCGGTGGTGCCGGCGGCGGCGACGGCCCAGCGGGACGGCATCAGGTACGAGAACTCGTTGACGCCGACCTGGCCGTGCAGGGTGAACAGGCAGCCGGTGAAGACCACCTGGATGATCGCGAACATCACCAGCAGCGGCATGGTCTTCTCGGCGGTCTTCACCAGCGAGGAGATGATCAGGCCGAACATCATCGAGGTGAACCCGAGCGCCATGATCGGCAGGCTCAGTTCGAGCCGGACCAGGGACGAGCCGAAGAGCAGGCCCTCGTCGGGGACCTCACGCATCCCGAAGCCGATGCCGCCGATGATCGCGCCCTGCACGACGGTGATCAGACCGAGGACGATCACCTTGGACATCAGGTACGCCGAACGCGACAGGCCCGTGGCCCGTTCCCGTTCGTAGATCACCCGTTCCTTGATCAGCTCTCGTACGGAGTTGGCGGCGCCGGCGAAGCACGCGCCGACGGCCAGGATCAGCAGGATCGTCGCCGCGCTGCCGTTCGGGCCCCGGGGGCTCGGCCGGAGCCCGTAGTTCGAGCTGATCAGGGTGGAGACCACGCCGAGGACCGCGGGCAGGATCACCATCAGCGCCATGAAGCCCTTGTCGGAGGCGATGACGGAGAGGTAGCGGCGGATCAGGGTCCACAGCTGCGCGCCCCAGCCCTGCGGCTTGGGCGGGCGCATGGCCTGGGCCGGCGGCATCTGCACGGACTGGGCGGCGACGGAGTCGATGTCCGCGGCGTACATCTGGTAGTGCTGCGAGCCCTTCCAGCGGCCCGCCCAGTCGTAGTCGCGGTAGTTCTCGAACGCGGAGAAGACGTCGGCCCACGTGTCGTAGCCGAAGAAGTTGAGCGCCTCCTCCGGCGGGCCGAAGTACGCCACCGATCCGCCGGGCGCCATCACCAGCAGCTTGTCGCAGAGCGCCAGCTCGGCCACGGAGTGGGTGACGACGAGGACCGTGCGGCCGTCGTCGGCCAGGCCGCGCAGCAGCTGCATGACGTCGCGGTCCATACCCGGGTCGAGACCCGAGGTGGGCTCGTCCAGGAAGATCAGCGACGGCTTCGTCAGCAGCTCCAGCGCCACGGAGACGCGCTTGCGCTGGCCGCCGGAGAGGGCGGTGATCTTCTTGGTCTTGTGGATGTCCAGCTTCAGCTCGCGCAGGACCTCGTCGATCCGCGCCTCGCGCTCCTGGACGGTGGTGTCCGCGGGGAAGCGGAGCTTCGCGGCGTACCTGAGCGCGGTGCGGACGGTCAGCTCCTTGTGCAGGATGTCGTCCTGCGGGACCAGACCGATGCGCTGACGGAGTTCGGCGAACTGCTTGTACAGGTTCCGGTTGTCGTAGAGGACGTCGCCCTGGTTGGCGGGGCGGTAACCGGTGAGCGCCTTCAGCAGCGTCGACTTGCCGGAGCCGGACGGGCCGATGACCGCGACCAGCGACTTCTCCGGGACGCCGAACGAGACGTCCTTGAGGATCTGCTTGCCGCCGTCGACCGTGACGGTGAGGTGGCGGGCCGAGAACGAGACCTCACCGGTGTCGACGAACTCCTCGAGCCGGTCGCCGACGAGCCGGAACGTCGAGTGACCGACGCCGACAATGTCGTTCGGGCCGATGAGCGCCGAGCCGGACTTGGCGAGCGGCTGGCCGTTGACGTACGTGCCGTTGTGCGAGCCGAGGTCACGGATCTCGAAGCGGCCGTCGGGTGTGGCGTGGAACTCGGCGTGGTGGCGCGAGACCTGGAGGTCGGAGACGACCAGTTCGTTCTCGAGCGCACGACCGATGCGCATGACGCGGCCGAGGGCCAGCTGGTGGAAGGTGGTGGGGCTGCGCTCGGCGTGGACCGGCGCGGCCATCGGGGCGCTGCCGCCGGGGGCCGGGGCCTGCTGCGCGAGCTGCTCGGCCGGGCCGGGCTGCTGGTGCGGGACGTGCGGCTGGGCCGGCCCCTGCGCCTGGTGGGGCTGCTGGGCCTGGTGGGGCTGCTGAGGCCAGCCCTGCTGCTGCGGCTGCTGGTGCGGGGCGGCCGGGGCCTGCTGCTGCCAGGGCTGCTGCGGCGGCGCCTGGTGGGCGGCGGCCTGCTGGGCCTGGGCCTGCGGAGCGGCGGCCGGGGCGCTGTAGGCGCCCGCTCCGGCCGCGGCGTCGGTCAGGCTCACCCGGGGACCGTCGGTCGCGTTGCCGAGGTGCACGGCGGAGCCGGGGCCGATCTCCAGCTGGTGGATCCGCTGGCCCTGCACATACGTGCCGTTGGTGGAGCCGTGGTCCTCGATGACCCAACTGCGGCCGTTCCAGCCGACCGTGGCATGCCGCCACGAGACCCTTGCGTCGTCGATCACCAGGTCGCCCTGCGGATCACGTCCGAGGGTGTACGACCTGGACGGATCGAGAGTCCAGGTCCTGCCGTTCAATTCCAGTACGAGTTCCGGCACTCCATGCCCCACTACTTGTCCCCCGAGTTCCCCCCGTCGCAGGGAGTCTAGGGATGGCGAACATCGTGAGGAACTATTTCAGGCCCGGGACCGTAATCGAAAGTCGGGCGGTGTGAAGAGAGCGCACAGGCGCTCCGGCACCCTGCCTCCCCGAGTCGGCGACCCGGCTGAAATGCACCCGGAGAGCGGCAAGTACCCATGAGTGGGTACGGATCAGACATGATCCGGGCAACTCGGTACGCAAGGTGGGCTCTTCGATGGTCCTGGTCCTCGAGAAGGACAGGCACGGAGGCAGTCGGCGGGGCGATGTGATCCTGGCCTCGATCGCCACCGGGAGGGGCGGCGACGCGGCCAGGGCGGGTGTCGGGGCAGCGGGACGGCGGGCGGTCCGGTGACGCCGGCGGGCGCCGCGAACGTGTGCCGCGGCCGTGCGGGAGAGCGGGGAGCGGGGAGCGGGTGGGGAGCGGGAGCGGGTGGGGAGCGGGTGGGCGCGGCCGCGTCCGGCCGGGCGCGGGCGACGCGGTCCCGTGCGGGCGGCGGGGGGTGCGGCGTATCGGCCGCCCGGCCCCGGTGGGCCGCCCGAGCGAGAGGCGCGGTGGCGGATGGGCGGGGTTCCGGCCGAGGCGGGGCGACCCGAGGGGGCGGGCGGTGGGGTCCGCCGGGACGCTCGCGGGCGGACGGGTGTCCGGTACTCGGGACAGGGCGCGCCCGACCGCGTGGGGGCCGATACGGTGGGGGGACCATGAGCGCATCGCAGACCTCCGACGTTCCCACCCTTCTCGTCAAGATCTTCGGGAAGGACCGCCCAGGGATCACCGCCGGGCTGTTCGACACCCTGGCCGCCTTCTCCGTCGACGTGATCGACATCGAACAGGTCGTGACCCGTGGCCGCATCGTTCTGTGCGCGCTCGTCACGAAGCCGACCGTGAGCAGCGAGGGGGAGCTGCGGGCCACCGTGCACAGCTGGGCGGAGTCCCTCAAGCTCCAGGCGGAGATCATCTCCGGTACGGGTGACAACCGGCCGCGCGGATCGGGGCGCTCGCACGTCACGGTTCTCGGGCACCCGCTGACGGCCGAGGACACCGCGGCCATAGCGGCCTCGATCACCGGGACGGGCGGGAACATCGACCGTATCTTCCGGCTGGCGAAGTACCCGGTGACCGCTGTGGAGTTCGCGGTGTCGGGTACGGAGACGGCGCCCCTGCGCACCGCGCTGGCCCGGCAGGCGCATGAGATCGGCGTGGACGTGGCGGTGGTGTCGGCGGGTCTGCATCGCAGGGCACAGCGGCTGGTCGTCATGGACGTGGACTCGACGCTCATCCAGGACGAGGTGATCGAGCTCTTCGCGGCGCACGCGGGCTGCGAGGAGCAGGTCGCCGAGGTGACGGCGCGGGCCATGCGGGGCGAGCTGGATTTCGAGCAGTCGCTGCACGCGCGCGTGGCGCTGCTCGCCGGGCTGGACGAGTCGGTGGTGGACAAGGTGCGGTCCGAGGTCAGGCTGACCTCCGGGGCCCGCACCCTGATCCGTACGCTCAAGCGGCTCGGCTACCAGGTCGGTGTGGTGTCGGGCGGGTTCACGCAGGTCACGGACGACCTGAAGGTGCGGCTGGGACTGGACTTCGCGTCGGCCAACACGCTGGAGATCGTGGACGGCAAGCTGACCGGCCGGGTCACCGGCGAGGTGGTCGACCGGGCCGGGAAGGCGCGGCTGCTGCGGCGATTCGCCGCCGAGGCCGGCGTACCGCTCGCGCAGACCGTGGCGATCGGTGACGGCGCCAACGATCTGGACATGCTGAACACGGCCGGTCTGGGCGTGGCCTTCAACGCCAAGCCGATGGTGCGGAAGGCGGCGCACACCGCCGTCAACGTGCCGTTCCTGGACACCGTGCTGTACCTGCTGGGCATCACGCGCGAAGAGGTCGAGGCGGCGGACGCCGACCAGGACTAGGTCGTGTCCGCGAAATCTCGCCCGGTCGGCGGGGCCCCCGCCGGACGAAGGCCCGGACACCCCTCGGATGTCTGGGCCTTCTCCACGGGCGTACGGGCAGGGGGCCTACTCGTGGGGCGCCCAGTACCTGAGCAGGGTGCCCACGCCGTGCTCCACGGACTTCCAGGAGCCGCCGAAGCCGACGACGGCGAAGGCGGAGGTCGGGAAGCCGCCCCGGTTCATCCGCGCCAGGGTGTCGCCCTCGGCCTGGCCGGCGAGGGCGTCGGCGACGGCGTGCATGCCGGGGTTGTGTCCGATGACGAGAAGGTCGTTCACGTCCTCCGGCGTCTCGTTGAGCAGAGCGATGATCTCCCCGGGTGAGGCTTCGTAGAGCCGCTCCTCGTACACGGTCCTGGGCCGCTGCGGCAGCTCGTGCACCGCCAGCTTCCATGTCTCGCGGGTCCTGGCCGCGGTCGAGCAGAGGGCCAGGTCGAAGGTGATTCCGGTCTCGGCGAGCCGTCGGCCCGCCACGGGGGCGTCCTTGCGGCCTCGCTCCGCGAGCGGGCGCTCGTGGTCGGACACCTGGGGCCAGTCGGCCTTCGCATGCCGGAGTAGCACGATCCTGCGGGGTGTATCGGCGCTCATGCTCACCAGCTTCGCATGAAACACGCCACGGGGCGGTGGGTGTTGACCACCTCGCCCGCCTACCGTGCGAGCGTGTGCCGGATCTGCTCCAGGATCCGGCCGACCGCCGGGTCACCCCCCGTCGCGTGCGCCTCACCACCCCCGGCTATCAGCCCGAAGAGCACGGCGAAGGCGAGCACGGGCAGCGCCACCGCCCACCACGGGAGCCGGGCGACGGCGACGGTGCCGACACGACCGCCGGCGCCGCTGCCGCCGCCGACGGTGGCGTGCGCGTGCGTCCGCCGCTGGTACGTACGGGCCGACATGACCGCCTCCGTGTGGGTCCGTGGTGCCGGGTCGAGGTGGCTTCCACGGTACGGATCATGGGCGGCCCGGCCCATCCGGCAGACCACCCACGTGACCCTGACCCTGGCCCCCTAGGGGATACGGGGGCCAGCCCCGTCCCGGGGCGCGCGGGCGGCCCGGAGGGGCTGCCGGGTCACGGCGAGGCGAGGGTGGCGATGATGCCGATGACCACGCCGATCGCCAGCATCGTGCCGAGCACGACGAGGAGCTTCTTCTGGCCGTTCTGGGGATTCGGGTCGAGCACAGGCT
The DNA here is from genome assembly GCF_056432045.1 of Streptomyces sp. NPDC045701. NCBI lineage: Bacteria > Bacillati > Actinomycetota > Actinomycetes > Kitasatosporales > Streptomycetaceae > Streptomyces > Streptomyces sp. NPDC045701. The sequence continues at coordinate 18,756 of NZ_JBWKJV010000005.1, forward strand.
GCATGGGCCCAGTCTCGCACCTCAGGTTTCGTCCTCGATCGTCCGGTCCCGTCCGGCGATGATCCCCACGATCATCTGCGGCACCATCAGCCCCATCATCAGCGCGAGCGGGGTGCCCCAGCCGCCGCTGTGCTCGTAGAGGGCGCCCACCAGGGTCGGTCCGGGGATGGAGATGAGGTAGCCGACGCTCTGGGCGAAGGCGGAGAGCCGGACGACGCCGCCACCGGTCCGCGACCGCATGCCGATCATGGTGAGGGCGAGCGGGAAGGCGCAGTTGGAGACACCGAGCAGGAGCGCCCAGGCCCAGGCGCCGGCCGCCGGGGCGAAGTGCAGACCGGCGTACCCGCTCAGGCCGCACAGGCCGAGGACGACCACGATGGGGCCCTGGTTCCTCATGCGGGTGGCGAGCCGGGGGATGACGAAGGCGAGCGGCACGCCCATCACCATGGTCACCGCGAGCAGGACACCGGCGGTACCGGCGGAGACCCCGGCGTCCCGGAAGATCTGCGGCATCCAGCCCATGGTGATGTAGGCGCCGGTGGCCTGGAGCCCGAAGAAGCAGCCGAGCGCCCAGGCCGTACGGCTGCGGGTGATCCGCAGCGCGGGGGCGGCCTCCGCGGTCCCGCCGCTCACGGCCCCGGCGCCCGCGCCCGTCTCCGTACCCGCCCCCGGCTGCGTACCCGCGCCGCCGTCACGGCGGCGGACGAGCGGGAGCCAGGCCACCACGGCGAGGGCGCCCAGCGCGGCCCACACGCCCAGGCCGGCGCGCCAGCTGCCGCCGAGGGCGTCCGTCACGGGCACGGTCGCGGCGGCGGCCAGGGAGGTGCCGAGGGCGAGGGCCATGGAGTACAGGCCGGTCATGGTGCCGACGCGGTCGGGGAAGTACCGCTTGACGATCACCGGCATCAGGACGTTGCTGACGGCGATGCCCATCAGGGCGAGGGCGCTGGCGGCCAGGAAGGCGACCGTACCGCCGGTGAAGGGGCGGACGACCAGGCCGGCCGTGATGGCCACCATGCCGGCGAACACGACGGCACCCGGGCCGAAGCGGCGGGCGAGCCGGGGGGCGGTGATACCGAAGACGGCGAAGCAGAGCGGTGGTACGGAGGTGAGGACACCGGCGACTCCACCACTCATGTGCAGCCCCGTCCGCACCTCCTCCAGGAGGGCGCCGAGGCTGGTGATGGCGGGGCGGAGGTTCAGCGCGGCGAGCACGAGCCCGACGATCAGGAGCCGGGTGAGCCAGACCGTCCCGGGCTGTTTCGGAGCGGCTCCCGCGGGGGCAGGCGCCGGGGGACGGACTCTGGTGGGCGTCTGGGCGGAGGTCTGCGGCTCGTCGGACATGAACCCATCATAGAATCATGGGATGATTGGCTGTCCAATCCTCCGCACGAGGACCCTCTCCAGGAGCCAAGGAGCACCATGGCGCTCAGCTCTCCCCGCCGGTCCGCGCTGTCCGACCAGGTGATCGCCGAGCTACGGAACCAGATCACCTCGGGCGAGTGGCCGGTCGGCTCCCGGATCCCCACCGAGCCGGAGCTGGTCGAGCAACTCGGGGTCGCCCGCAACACCGTCCGCGAGGCGGTCCGGGCGCTCGCGCACAACGGCCTGCTGGACATCCGGCAGGGCTCGGGCACCTACGTCGTCGCGACCAGCGAACTGGCCGGGGTGATGCACCGGCGGTTCGCGGCGGCCGACCCCCGGCACATCGCCGAGCTGCGCTCGACCCTGGAGTCCTCCGCCGCCCGCCTGGCCGCCGAGCGGCGCACGGAGCGGGACATGAGGCAGCTCGACGCCCTCCTGGCACGGCGCGAGGAGGCCTGGGAGGCGGGCGACGCGGAGCGGTTCGTGGCGGCCGACGCGACGTTCCACCTCGCCGTGGTCGCCGCCTCGCACAACGAGGTCATGTCCGAGCTCTACGCCGACCTGGGGCACCTCCTGCGGGACTGGCTGCGCGACGACGTCGGCCAGGACCTGCGGCCGGAGAACCACATGGACCACGCGCGGCTGGTGGAGGCCATCAGGGCCGGCGACGCCGACGCGGCGGCCTCGGAGGCTGCCGGCTACCCGTTCGTGTGCCTCAGTGGCGATCGGGCACCGGCTGGTGACTGATCCAGGCCTCGCGGACCTCTTTCCAGCAGCGCTGGGTCAGCTCCGCGTAGGCCGTGGGCCCCACCTCGACGGCCGCGCTGTCGGAGTCGATGTCCCACCACCGGGCGCACTCGACGTGCAGCTGGACGCGGTCGGCGCCGGGGTTGGGGTTGTGGCAGTACGCGGTGACGCGGGAGCCCTCGACGGAGGTACGGCACGAGGCGAGGTACTCCTCCTTCTCGGCGGCGTGGGTGTGGGCGCCGATCGCGAGCCCCGACAACAGGGCCGCGCCGGCCGACAGGGCCACCGCCCGCCGGCGCCGGCCGCGACGCCGTACGCCGGCCGCCGCCCGGTGCTCCGCTTCGTGTTCCCCCCGGTGTTCCGCCTGGTGTCCGGTACGCACAGCCACACCTCCACCCCGAAGTCCCCGAGCCACGGACGTGCCGTTCCGTTCCAGTCTGCCGTGATTTCGGTGACTCTACGACTCGGGAGCGCTGCGCCGCGTATTCGAGGTGTGACGGACGAAGGCCGCGCACCGCTCCCCCGGAGCGGTGCGCGGCCTTCGGGCGCGGATGGGCTCAGGCCCCCATGATGTGCACGCCGCCGTCGACGTGGACGATCTCGCCGGTGGTCTTGGGGAAGAAGTCCGACAGCAGCGCGACGATGCCGCGGCCGGCCGGCTCCGGGTCGCCCATGTCCCACTCGAGCGGGGAACGCTCGTCCCACACCTTCGCCAGATCGGTGAAGCCCGGGATGGACTTGGCGGCCATCGAGCCGAGCGGGCCCGCGGAGATCAGGTTGCAGCGCACGTTCTGCTTGCCGAGGTCGCGCGCCAGGTAGCGGCTGGTGGCCTCCAGCGCGGCCTTGGCCGGGCCCATCCAGTCGTACTGCGGCCACGCGAACTGCGCGTCGAAGGTCAGGCCGACGACCGAGCCGCCATTGCCCATCAGCGGCAGGCAGGCCATCGTCAGGGACTTCAGCGAGAACGCCGAGACGTGCATCGCGGTCGCCACCGACTCGAACGGCGTGTTGAGGAAGTTGCCGCCGAGCGCGTCCTGCGGGGCGAAGCCGATGGAGTGGACGACGCCGTCGAGGCCGCCGAGCTCCTCGCGGACCAGGCCCTCGAGGCGGGCCAGGTGCTCGTCGTTGGTGACGTCGAGCTCGATGACCTTGGCCGGCTTGGGGAGCTTCCTGGCGATGCGCTCGGTCAGCGTGGGCCGAGGGAAAGCGGTCAGGATGATTTCGGCGCCCTGCTCCTGGGCCACCTTGGCGGCGTGGAAGGCGATGGAGGACTCCATCAGCACCCCCGTGATGAGGATGCGCTTGCCGTCGAGGATTCCGCTCATGTGATCAGTGACCCATGCCCAATCCGCCGTCAACCGGGATGACGGCTCCAGTGATGTACGAGGCGTCGTCGGACGCGAGGAACCGCACCGCGGCGGCGATCTCGCCGGGCTGCGCGTAGCGGCCGAGCGGCACCTGGGCGACGATGCCCGCCCGCTGCTCCTCGGTCAGCACCTTGGTCATGTCGGTGTCGACGAAACCGGGCGCGACGACATTGAACGTGATGTTGCGCGAACCGAGCTCGCGGGCGAGGGATCGGGCGAAGCCGACCAGCCCGGCCTTGGAGGCGGCGTAGTTGGCCTGACCCGCCGAGCCCAGCAGGCCGACCACGGAGGAGATCAGGACGACCCGCCCCTTCTTGGCGCGCAGCATGCCGCGGTTGGCGCGCTTGACGACGCGGAAGGTGCCGGTGAGATTGGTGTCGAGGACGGACGTGAAGTCCTCCTCGGACATCCGCATCAGCAACTGGTCCTTGGTGACACCGGCGTTGGCCACCAGCACCTCCACCGGACCGTGCTTCTCCTCGATCTCCTTGTAGGCCTGCTCCACCTGCTCGGCGTCGGTGATGTCGCACCGGACGGCGAGGAAGCCCTCCTCGGCGAGCTCTGCCGGGTCGCCGGAGCGGTACGTGATCGCGACCTTGTCGCCGGCATCGGCGAAAGCGCGGGCGATGGCGAGGCCGATGCCCCGGTTACCTCCGGTGACGAGAACCGAGCGGCTCAACGGATCACCCTTTCCGTAGCGGTGTGGTACCTCGGAAACCTATCGGTCCGGCCCCCGCTACGGAGAATCGACCCCTGACAGTGGCGTACGGGTGTCACTGTCGGGTCCCTACAGAAAGGGGCCGCGGAAAGCACTGGGCACGGGACGGTGCGCCGCGACATGATCGGGGCGACCCGTCTCACACGACAGGAGACATTCGTGCCTCATTCCATCGACGAAGCCTTCACGGCACTGCCGCTGCGGGCGCTCGCCGACGCGGCGCTCGCGCGGGCCAGGGCCCTCGGCGCCGACCACGCCGACTTCCGTTTCGAGCGCGTGCGCAGCGCCTCGTGGCGGCTGCGGGACGCCAAGCCCGCCGGGTCGTCGGACACCACCGACCTCGGATACGCGGTCCGGGTGGTGCACGGCGGGGCCTGGGGGTTCGCTTCCGGGGTGGACCTCACCATGGACGCGGCCGCCAAGGTGGCCTCCCAGGCCGTGGCCATGGCGAAGCTGTCGGCGCGCGTGATCGCCGCGGCGGGGGCGGAGGTGGGGAGGGTGGAGCTGGCGGACGAGCCGGTGCACGCGGACCGGACCTGGGTGTCCTCGTACGAGATCGATCCCTTCACCGTGCCGGACGCCGAGAAGAGCGGGCTGCTGGCGGAGTGGAGCGCGCGGCTGCTGCGCGCGGACGGTGTGGCGCACGTGGACGCCTCCCTGCTGACCGTCCACGAGAACAAGTTCTACGCGGACACCGCCGGGACGGTCACCACGCAGCAGCGCGTGCGGCTGCATCCGCAGCTCACGGCGGTCGCGGTGGACGGGACGACCGGTGAGTTCGACTCGATGCGGACGATCGCGCCGCCGGCCGGGCGCGGCTGGGAGTACCTGACGGGCACCGGCTGGGACTGGGACTCCGAGCTGGAGCGGATTCCCGAGCTGCTGGCCGAGAAGATGCGGGCGCCCAGCGTGGAGGCGGGGACCTACGACCTGGTCGTCGACCCGTCGAACCTGTGGCTGACGATCCACGAGTCGATCGGGCACGCCACGGAGCTGGACCGGGCGCTCGGTTACGAGGCGGCGTACGCGGGGACGTCGTTCGCCACCTTCGACCAGCTGGGGAAGCTGGTCTACGGCTCGCCGATCATGAACGTGACCGGTGACCGGACCGCCGAGCACGGGCTGGCCACGATCGGGTACGACGACGAGGGCGTCGAGGCGCAGAGCTGGGACCTGGTGAAGGACGGCACCCTGGTCGGCTACCAGCTGGACCGGCGGATCGCGAGGCTGACGGGCCTGGGCCGGTCCAACGGCTGCGCGTACGCGGACTCGCCGGCGCACGTGCCGGTGCAGCGCATGGCGAACGTGTCCCTCCAGCCGGATCCGGGCGGGCTGTCCACGGAGGACCTGATCGGCGGTGTGGAGCGCGGCATCTACGTCGTCGGTGACCGGTCCTGGTCGATCGACATGCAGCGGTACAACTTCCAGTTCACCGGGCAGCGGTTCTTCCGCATCGAGAACGGGCGGCTGACCGGTCAGCTCCGCGACGTCGCGTACCAGGCGACGACGACGGACTTCTGGGGCTCCATGGAGAAGGTCGGCGGCCCGCAGACCTACGTCCTGGGCGGCGCCTTCAACTGCGGCAAGGCCCAGCCGGGTCAGGTCGCGGCGGTCTCGCACGGCTGCCCCTCGGCCCTGTTCCGGGGCGTCAACATCCTTAACACCGCGCAGGAGGGTGGCCGATGAGCCCCGTGGCGAAGCCGTACGAGATCGTCGAGCGGGCGCTGGAGCTGTCCCGCGCCGACGGCTGTGTCGTGATCGCGGACGAGCACTCGTCCGCCAACCTGCGCTGGGCGGGCAACGCCCTGACGACCAACGGCGTGACGCGCGGCCGGACCCTCACCGTCATCGCCACCGTCGACGGGGCGGAGGGCACCGCGTCCGGCGTGGTGTCCCGGTCGGCGGTCACCGCCGCGGAGCTGGAGCCGCTGGTACGGGCGGCCGAGGCCGCCGCGCGCGGTGCCGGCCCGGCGGAGGACGCCCAGCCGCTGGTGACCGGCGGGGAGGCGTCGCCCGACTTCACGGACGCGCCCGCCGAGACGTCGTCGGCCGTGTTCGCGGACTTCGCGCCCGCGCTGGGCGAGGCGTTCGCCCGGGCCCGCGCGGGCGGCCGGGAGCTGTACGGGTTCGCGAACCACGAGCTGACCTCGACGTACCTGGGCACGTCGACGGGGCTGCGGCTGCGCCACGACCAGCCGTCGGGGACGCTGGAGCTGAACGCCAAGTCGCCGGACCGGACGCGCTCGGCGTGGACGGGGCACTCGACGCGGGACTTCAAGGACGTCGACCCGACCGCGCTGGACGCGGAGCTGGCGCAGCGCCTGGGCTGGGCCGGGCGCCGCGTCGAGCTGCCCGCCGGGCGGTACGAGACGCTGCTGCCGCCCACCGCCGTGGCGGACCTGCTGATCTACCAGCTGTGGTCGTCGGCCGCCCGGGACGCCGCCGAGGGCCGCACCGTCTTCTCCAAGCCTGGCGGCGGCACCCGGATCGGTGAGACGCTCACGCCGCTGCCGCTGACGCTGCGCAGCGACCCGAACGAGCCGGGGCTGGAGTCGGCGCCGTTCGTGATCGCGCACGCGTCGGGCGACGACTCGTCGGTCTTCGACAACGGGCTGCCGCTCTCGCCGACCGAGTGGGTGCGGGACGGCCGGCTGGAGCACCTGGTGACCACGCGGCACAGTGCCGGGCTGACCGGGCTGCCGGTCACGCCGGGGGTCGGGAACCTGGTCCTGGACGGCGGTGGCGAGCGGTCGCTGGAGGAGATGGTCGCCGCCACCGAGCGCGGGCTGCTGCTGACCTGCCTGTGGTACATCCGCGAGGTCGACCCGGCGACGCTGCTGCTGACCGGGCTGACCAGGGACGGTGTGTACCTGGTGGAGAACGGCGAGGTGGTGGGCGAGGTGAACAACTTCCGGTTCAACGAGTCACCGGTGGACCTGCTGTCGCGGGCCACGGAGGCCGGCCGGACGGAGCGGACGCTGCCGCGCGAGTGGAGCGACTGGTTCACCCGGGCCGCGATGCCGCCGGTGCGGGTGCCGGACTTCAACATGAGTTCGGTCAGCCAGGGCGTGTGACCCCCATAGACTGGCGGGCACATCGTTACCTCGTTCAAGGAGACACGGCACCGTGACGGACATCGTCGACGAGCTGAAGTGGCGCGGGCTGTTCGCCCAGTCCACCGACGAAGACGCTCTGCGCAAGGCTCTCGCGGACGGTCCGGTCACGTTCTATTGCGGCTTCGACCCCACCGCCGCCAGTCTGCACGTCGGGCACCTGGTTCAGGTGCTCACCGTGCGCCGGCTCCAGCAGGCCGGGCACCGGCCGCTGGCGCTGGTGGGCGGCGCGACCGGGCAGATCGGCGATCCGCGGCCGACCGCGGAGCGCACCCTGAACGACCCGGCGACCGTCGCGCAGTGGGTGTCGCGGCTGCGCTCGCAGATCGAGCCGTTCCTGTCCTTCGAGGGCGAGAACGCCGCGATCATGGTCAACAACCTGGACTGGACCGCGGGCCTGACCGCGATCGAGTTCCTGCGGGACATCGGCAAGCACTTCCGGGTCAACAAGATGCTCACGAAGGACTCGGTCGCCCGGCGGCTGGAGTCACAGGAAGGCATCAGTTACACCGAGTTCAGCTACCAGCTGCTCCAGGGCATGGACTTCCTGGAGCTGTACCGGCGCTACGGCTGTGTGCTCCAGCAGGGCGGCAGCGACCAGTGGGGCAACCTCACGGCGGGCCTGGACCTGATCCACCGGCTGGAGCCGGACGCCCGGGTGCACGCGCTGGCCACGCCGTTGATGACCAAGTCCGACGGCACCAAGTTCGGCAAGACCGAGGGCGGGGCCGTCTGGCTGGACCCGGAGATGACCACGCCGTACGCGTTCTACCAGTTCTGGCTGAACGTGGACGACCGGGACATCTCCACCTACATGCGCATCCTCAGCTTCAAGAGTCGTGCGGAGCTGGAGGAGCTGGAGAGGGTCACGGAGGAGCGTCCGCAGGCCCGAACGGCCCAGCGCGCGCTCGCGGAGGAGCTGACGACGCTGGTGCACGGCGCCGGACAGTGCGCGGCGGTGATCGCGGCCTCGAAGGCGCTGTTCGGGCAGGGCGAGCTGGCGGAGCTGGACGAGGCGACGCTGGCCGCGGCGCTCGCGGAGCTGCCGCACGCCCGGGTGGCCGAGCCCGGCGCGGTGACCGACCTCTTCGCGGAGGTGGGCCTGGCGCCGAGCAAGTCGGCGGCCCGCCGCACGATCAAGGAGGGCGGCGCGTACGTGAACAACGTCAAGGTGACCGCCGAGGACGCCGTGGTCACCGCCGACGAGCTGCTGCACGGGCGCTGGCTGGTGCTGCGGCGCGGCAAGAAGAACCTGGCGGCGATCGAGGTCGCCGCGGGCTGACGCGCCCCGCGTCAGCCTCACGGGGTGGGGGGGGGAAGGGGGGCTGCCCCCCCGGGCGAGAAACGAAGAGGTAAGTGAGGGAGCAGCATCTCGCTCTGCATTACCAAACCGAAAAAAGGGCATA